>JALCOX010000006.1 GCA_022649925.1 Bifidobacteriaceae bacterium
CGGTCGTAAAGACGGCCGATATGCTGGCAGTTCCTTTCACCGTGATCTCGCTGATCATTGCGTTCTTGGCGTGGTTCTTCGCCGGAGATCCGTTGCGCTTCGCACAGGTGCTCGTTCTGGCGACGCCGTGCCCGCTTCTGATTGCAGCACCGGTCGCCTACATGGGCGGCACCGGTCGACTGGCAAAAATCGGCGTCATCATCAAAACGCAGGACGTGCTCGAAAACCTTGGCAACGTCTCCCACATCTTCTTCGACAAGACCGGTACGCTGACGCGCAAGCGCCCCGAGGTCTCACGCATCGACGTGCTGCCGGTAGCCTCCAAACACTTCGGATTCTCTGCCGACGATATTCTGCGGCTTGCGGGGCCACTCGAGGCTTACTCGGTGCACATTCTCGCCAAGGGTATTTCACTGTCCGCAACCAATCTCATCCGAGACAAGCATCTCGAGCGGCCTTCGGTTGAAGGTGCTCGTGAGGAATCCGGCAATGGCACAGTCGGGCGAGTGGATGGGCACGAAGTCAAGGTCGGGCGTCTCTCCTTCGTGGCTCAAGCGACGAGCGAATCCGCGGATGCCACGCTTTTCGCACCACTTGCACCCAACGAAATGGTCGCCTACGTCTCCGTTGACGGCGAGCTCGTGGCCCGCATCGTCCTGAGTGACTTTGCGCGCTCCAACTCTGTGACCGCCGTCCGCAGGCTGCGCGATCTCGGAATCAAGCGCCTCTCCATGCTGACCGGCGACAATTTCGCTTCCGCGACGGCAATCGCCGACCAAGTCGGCATCTCCGACGTGCACGCCCAGCTCCTGCCCGAGGAGAAGGTCGACGCGCTCAAGAATGCGCAGCGTGACTCCCTTCCCAAGCAATCCAAGCTGTGGCTATTCCTGCGCCACCTCGTAGGGGCACCCACACCGGCCGCTGTCACCATGATGGTGGGCGACGGTGTGAACGACGCACCCGTCCTCGCCTCCGCCACCATCGGCGTCGCCATGACGGACGGCTCCACGACGGCGGCGAGCGAGTCCGCGCAAGTCGTCATCATGAACGACGACATCGAAATGGTTCCCGCCGCGATCCTCATTTCGCGCCAGACCAAGCGAACCATGCTTCAGGCCGTTCTCGCCGGCTTGGGACTGGCGATCGTGCTCATGGTGTGCGCCGCCTTCAACTTCATCCCCGTGGTGGTGGGCGCTTTCCTGCAAGAGGTCATTGACGTGATGTCGATCCTGTGGGGATTGACCGCCATCGTCGACCGGAAGAAGTGAGGCGGGCAGACTGACACGCGCATGCACATGCAGGTGCGAGAATGA
Organism: Bifidobacteriaceae bacterium; assembly: GCA_022649925.1. GTDB lineage: Bacteria > Actinomycetota > Actinomycetes > Actinomycetales > Bifidobacteriaceae > JALCQC01. The sequence continues at coordinate 1,314 of JALCOX010000006.1, forward strand.
GAGGTATGAGCACCTCAGCTGACCAGGACACCATCCGCACCGCTGCACGCACGCAGGCCTCCGACGCCGTTCTCGCCGAATTAATGACGGGCAACGCACGTTTTGTCAGCGGGACCGCGCAGCAGCACCCACATCAGGATGCTGCCCGCCGCCACGAGCTCTCCTCGGTTCAGCATCCACAGACGGTCGTGCTGAGCTGTTCAGACTCGAGGGTGCCGACTGAAATCATCTTCGATCAAGGGCTTGGCGACATCTTCACCGTGCGTACCGCCGGCGAGATCCTCGACACCGCGGTGATGGCCTCCCTTGACTTCGCAGTCGAGGGGCTGAAGGTCCCGCTGCTCTTTGTTGTTGGTCACGAAAACTGCGGCACTATTGCCGCAACAAAAAGGACACTCGAGCACAACGTGCCTCTCGGAGGGGCGCAATCGATCATTCTCGAACAGGTCGGGCTCTCAATTCGCACAAGTCTCAACAACGGACTCACCACCACCGACGACTTTGAGCGCACCCACGCCCTGCGTATCGCCGCCGAGATTCTCGCTCGCTCGCGGGTCATCAACGACGCAGTGAGAACCGGCCGCCTCGGAATCGCCGTGGGTCGCTACCTCGTCAGCACCGGCGAGGTAGAACTTCTCAACAGCGCCGATCCGAAATAACGCTGATTTTCCTGCCGGCAGGCTAGAACAGCATCGCCACGTCCTGAACCACCAGCTGGAGGTTCAACACCGTCAGCACAGCTGTGGCGAGCCATCCGAGCACGGCGACCCACTTCGGATTCGCAAACTCGCCCATGATTTTCTTCGACGACGTGAAGTAAACGAGCGGAATCATCGAAATTGGCAGCGCCACGCACAGGAACACCTGCGAATACACGAGTACCTGGTCCAGCGTCCCCTCGGTGTCTCCCCATACGAAGGCACAGATGAGCACGGGAATGATGGAAATCACGCGCGTCACGATGCGGCGCAACCACAGCGGAATGTGCAGGTTGATGAAGCCCTCCATCACGATCTGGCCGGTCAGGGTGCCCGTGATGGTGGAATTTTGCCCCGACGCCAGCAGCGCCACGGCGAACAGCGTGCTCAGCAATCCCGATGCCACCGGCCCCGCAATGCTCGAATCACTCAGCGCGTTGTACAGCGAGGAGAAGGTGCCCAGCCCCTCGCCGTGCCCATAGAACATCGAGGCGCCCAGGATCAGCAGTAGCGCATTGACAACGAACGCGGCAGACAGTTGGATGTTGGAATCCCACGTCGCGAAACGCACGGCGGAGCGCACTTGAGTCTTGTCGTCGCGATCGTAATCGCGGCTCTGCACGATGGAAGAGTGCAGGTAAAGGTTGTGCGGCATCACCGTCGCGCCGACGATTCCCAGCGCCATTGTCAGCTCGCCGGGGTGCAAAACCTGCGCGGTGGGAATGAGGCCGAGGGCCGCGGCACCCATATCGGGACGCGAAACCACGACTTCATAAATAAAGACAACCATGATGACACCGATAAGCGCCACCACAATTGCCTCAACTTTGCGGAAACCAATTTGCATGAGTCCCAGCAACAGCAAGACATCGAAAACAGTGAGAAGGACGCCAACAGTGAGCGGGATTTTGAAGAGGAGGTTTAGGGCGATGGCGGCACCGATGACCTCTGCAACGTCGGTCGCCATGACGGCCAGCTCCGTGCAGATCCACAGGACGATGCCGAGCTTCTTCCCCGAGCGCAGGCGTGTCATCTGGGCGAGGTCCATGCCCGTGACGATGCCGAGCTTCGCCGACATGTACTGCAGCATCATGGCGATGAGGCTGGAGACGAGCACCACTGACATCAGGAGATATCCGTATTGCGCCCCGCCGCCGATGGAAGTGATCCAATTGCCCGGGTCCATATAGCCGACTGCGACCAGCGCACCCGGCCCCGAGAATGCCAAGAGATTTTTGACGAAGCTCGCCGAGTCTTTGGGGACCTTCACCGTCGAGTTAATTTCCTCCAGTGAAGCCCTCGGCGGTGTTGCGCGCTTCCCGGTCGCTGTGCTGTGCACGGCGCTTCCCTTGGCTCGCCGCTCGTCGGTCTCGACTGTCATCGTCACTCTCATCACCAGATTGAAGATTAGAACTTAATTGTTTGATACCTCGAAGTCTAGTGATTGCATATTTCATCGCAAGCGGGTTTTACTTAGCAGTTACATAAGAAGGTGCTGGCGTCGCGTGGCGCATGCCTCAGAGTGTGTGCGCTTGGTACGTGTCTCCCTACCCTTTTCCCCTCTCTCCCCCTCTTCCTCCATTGGATGGGCGATATCGTCAAAAGGTGGGCGATAATCAAGCCTTAAAAGGGGGGTTATGCCTATTTATCGCCCACCTAATGCAACTATCGCCCACCTTGCGCACCAGCCCACGCCCCGCGACCTCCACTCTGAGACCCCAATCGCCCTACAAAATCGTGGCTTTGTACTCGTCCGCCAACGGCCTCAGGTTCGGAACACCGTAGCGACCCACAAGCGCGTCGAAGCGCTCGGCGTTGCCCTCACCGAAGCGTGCCGCAGACCGGCGCGCAGCCTCCACCGACACAAATTGCGGCGGGCGCGACTTGGTGTGGAACTTGTCGGCGTACATCACAATCTCCTGCTCAATGGTGCGAGGCGTGTAATCGGCGGGCGGAAGCGGAAGTCCCTGCTGCTCCACCTCCGCGCGAGTGATGCCCACGCCCGTGTGGTTGCGGGCAAACTGGGCCAAGGTCTCGCCATAACCTTCGTCGATAAGAATGCGATACCCCTCGAGCCCGTGGAAAATATAGCGTCCCCTTTCAAAAGATATTCCGTCTTCGGCAAAGACCCGGTACACGCCAATGTCGTGAAGCAATCCTCCGAGATAGGCGAGGCCCGCATCCGGGAACGCATTACCCCAGGGATTCGTATCACTCGCCGCCCTGCCGCGGTCCATGCTTGCACGGTATTGCACCGCAAAGAGCCGCGCAATGCGGGCGACAATCTGGCAGTGCGTCCACACGAGGTCATAGGCAGCCTGCGACGGCGCCAGTTGATGATGCAACCACGCGATCTTGCGAAAATTCTCCTCATTCAGCGGCAACGGAATCGGCACCGAGCGCGCCACGCCATGTTTCTTTTCCCACTCATCCTGTTCGCTCACTCTGCCATTGTGCCGCGCGAGATGACTTTGCGCCACTGAATCGCACAATGACCGCTTTCATAGGAAAAGCATCCCAAGCGAATACACTGAGATGTATGGCATTCGAAGATCTCTCCATCAACTCGCAGGATTACCTCAAGGTGATCTGGGATCTTCAGGAGTGGACGGGGCAGGCCGTCCAACCCAAGGCCCTGGCAAAGAAGACGGGGATGAAGCTATCCACCGTTTCGGGCGCGATCGGACGTCTCGCTGCCTCCAGCCTCGTCGAACACACGCCCTACGGCGCCATCACGCTGACGCAGGAGGGCGAGCGCTACGCACTCATCATGGTCCGCCGCCACCGCCTGCTCGAATCTTTCCTTGTAAAAACGCTCGGTTACACCTGGGACGAGGTGCACAACGAGGCGGATGCGCTCGAGCACGCCGTCAGCGACAAGCTCGTCGAGCGCATCGACGCAACTTTGGGACGCCCCACCCACGACCCCCACGGCGACCCCATCCCCGACGCGAACGGAACCATCGTGGAGGAAGCCACCCTTCCCCTCTCGCAAGCTGCGGAAGGCTCACTCGTCACGGTCGAGCGCGTCTCAGACGAGGACCCCGACCTGCTGAGGTACCTCACGCAGGAGGGAATTGTGGTGGGCACCCAGCTTCGCATTGGGCGCAAAGCCCCTTATTCGAATTCTGTAAACGCTACTGTTGTGCACCATGACGCACGCGGCGAGACCCCAGCGGATCCCGCACCGAGCGTCACCCTTGGGAATGCGGCCGCAGAGTATATTCGCATCCTCGAACACACTGCGCAGTGAGCCGTCACACCGCGTCACAATGAGAAAAATGAGATAGGAGATATGCGAATGGCCGAGACAGCCTCTTCGTGGACGAATCCCCTGCGAGACCCTCAGGACCTGAGGCTCCCTCGCATCGCCGGGCCCTGTTCAGTCGTCATTTTCGGTGTCACCGGTGATCTGGCGCAGAAAAAACTTCTGCCCGCAATCTACGACCTCGCCAACCGTGGCCTACTCCCTCCGAGCTTCGGCCTGACCGGTTTCGGTCGCCGCGACTGGAGCAACGAGAAGTTCGCCGAATTCGTCAAGGTGGCCGTCCAGAAGGGCGCGCGCACCACGTTCAAGGACTCCACGTGGGAACAGCTCGCCGCCGGGATCCGCTTCGTGCAGGGCGAGTTTGACGACCCCGATGCCTTCAAGCGCCTCTCCGACACCGTCGCCGAGCTCGACCGCGTGCGCGGAACCCGCGGAAATCACGCCTTCTATATGTCGGTGCCTCCGAGTGCCTTCCCGATCGTCTCCCGTCAGCTCGCCGAATCTGGCCTTTCAAAGTCGCAAGAGGGGGCGTGGCGCAGGGTGATCATTGAGAAGCCCTTCGGTCACGACCTGAGCAGCGCCAAGGAACTCGCCGAGACTGTCTCCTCGGTTTTCGAGCCCGACTCGATTTTCCGCATTGATCACTATCTGGGCAAAGAGACCGTTCAGAACCTGCTGGCCCTGCGCTTTGCCAACATGCTTTTCGAACCCATTTGGAATGCCAACTACGTTGACCACGTTCAGATCACCATGGCCGAAGACATTGGCATCGGCGGGCGCGCCGGCTACTACGACGGCATCGGTGCCGCGCGCGATGTGATCCAGAATCATTTGCTGCAGCTGCTGGCCCTCACAGCGATGGAGGAACCGGTTTCCTTCTCGGCGCACGACCTGACCCTCGAGAAGACAAAGATCCTCTCCGCCGTGCGCATTCCCAAGGATCTCGCGGCACATACGGCTCGCGGTCAATACGCGGCCGGCTGGCAGGGACCTGAGAAGGTCGTGGGCTATCTGGATGAAAAGGGCATCGACAAGACGTCCGAGACCGAAACCTACGCGGCCGTGCGGCTGAATATCGATACTCGCCGCTGGGCGGGAGTGCCGTTCTACCTGCGCACGGGCAAGCGCCTAGGCAAGCGCGTCACCGAGATCGCCGTGGTCTTCAAGAAGGCGCCGCACCTCCCGTTTGAATCCACCGCCACCAAGGAACTCGGAAAGAACGCCATTGTGCTGCGCGTTCAGCCGGACGAGGGAATCACCCTGCGGTTCGGTTCCAAGGTTCCCGGAACGGCAATGGAGGTCCGCGACGTCAACATGGACTTCAGCTACGGCCGCTCCTTCACCGAGGCGTCGCCAGAGGCTTACGAACGCTTGATTCTCGACGTGTTCCTCGGCGAACCCTCCCTCTTCCCCACCACCGAAGAGGTCAATCTGTCGTGGAATATTCTCGATCCCATCGAGGAATTCTGGGCCACACAAGGCCAGCCGCAACCCTATCGCTCCGGCACATGGGGACCCGAGCAGGCCGACGAAATGATGCATAACGACGGACGCGCTTGGAGGATGCCGTGATCGTTCAGTTGACAGATACCACCACTCATGACATTTCCGAGAAATTGGACCAGATGCATGAGGAGCGTGGAGAGACCACATCCGGACGCGTGCTGACACTGCTCATCACCTGCTCGCCGCTGGATCTCGACGAATCCGTGCACGTGGCGAGCGCCGCCAGCCGTGAGCATCCGTGCCGCATCATCGCCCTGGTGAAGGGTTCTGTTGAGGCCGCGGAATCGCGCCTCGACGCCGAGATTCGCACGGGAACGGACGCAGGCGCGGGAGAGGTCATCATCCTCAAGCCGGTCGGCGAACTCACCGGACACCTCGACACTCTGGTGATTCCGCTCATGGTTCCGGACACCCCGGCCGTCGCGTGGTGGCCGACGACTCCCCCGACAAATCCGTCGAAGGATCCCATCGGTGCCATGGCCTCGTCTCGCCTGACCGACGCCTCGCGCACCCCCGACCCCCAGCGCACCTTTGAGCGCCTGCGCAAATATGCGACGCCCGACGACGTGGATCTCTCGTGGACCCGCTTGACTGTTTGGCGCGCGATGCTCGCCTCCCTGCTCGATCAGCCACCGCACGTGCCGATCACCTCCGCGCAGGTATCCGGCGAACCGGGGAACCTGTCGGTGTGGATGCTCGCCGCGTGGCTGCACGAGCGGCTCGGCGTACCAGTCTCCATCGAGTGGGACTCCGCCGCCACCGCGGTTCGTGGAGTCAAAATGTTCCGCGCCGACGGCGAGCTGAGCTTCGACCGCCCCTGCGAGGACCAGGCGATCGTGTCGGTGCCGGGGGAACAGCCGCAGCGCGTCTCCGTGCCCTTGCGCACACTGGTCGAGTGCATGAGCGAGGAACTGCGCCGTCTCAACCCGGACGAAGTGTACGTGCAGGTCATCAACTCCAACTTCGACTTCGCCGAGACCTTCGTGGAGGACTAGGAACTAGGCCCCCTCTCCCCTGTCCCTCTGTCCTGTCCCTCTGTCCCGTCCCGTCCTCGTCTCTCTTCGCTGTGTTTTTAATGACGTTAAGAGGTCCATTTGGCCCATTTTGAGCGGCTAAACGTCATTAAAAACACAGCGAAGAGGCGGGAGGGGAGGAGACGGGGAGGAGAGAGAATAGACTTTTAGTAGTGGCAGTCTTTGCCTCGTAGAATTTGAACACACCAAAGAAGGTATCCGCATGGCACCGCAGATTCAGCATGCAACTCGATCTCTAGCGACGGGAGCGGCACTCGCCCCCCGCGTCGTCGTTCGCTACTCCGACGAGGAGGCCGTGGCATACGCGGCCGCCAACCGCATCATCCTCACGATTGCTGACATCCTCGCGACCCCGGGTCACGATCGCGCCGACATCGCGGTAACCGGAGGCGGAGATGGAATCCACGTGCTCGAGGTGATGGGCGTCAATCCCCTGCTGGAATCTGTCGACTGGTCGCGCGTGCATTTCTGGTGGGGCGACGAACGCTTCGTTCCCGCCGATGACGACGATCGCAACGCCAAGCAGGCCCGAGAAGGTCTCCTCGACTCACTGGTCTCCAGAGGCCTGCTCCCCGAGGCCAACATCCACGAGATGCCCGCCGACGCCCGCAATGCCAAGGAACGCGAGACCGCCAGCGACGAAGACAATCAGGCAGCAGCCGACGCCTCCGCTGCACTTTACCAAGAGGAACTCGTCGCCAATCTCGGCCCAAACCCGCGGCTCGACATCGCCCTCTTCGGCGTCGGCCCCGACGGCCATTTCGCCTCGCTCTTCCCCGGGCACGAGGAGGTCAAGATTGTCGACGCGCGCCTGGCTTGCGGAGTCATCAACTCTCCCAAGCCCCCGTCACTGCGAGTAAGCCTCACCGTTCCCATGATTCAGCGGTCCCACCACGTGTGGGTCATCGCATCGAGCGATCGCAAGAAGGACGCCATCACAGCGGCACTGGGCACCGTGAACGACCCCATGGTTCCCGTCAGCCACGCTGCCGGAACGGACTCCACCGTGTGGATGGTGGACAGGGTGGCAAGCCCGTCCGTGAAGTAATGCGGGCAAGTTTCGCGGGGTGAACACGCTGTGTAGCATGATGTTCACCCCGCGAAATTATTACTACTCAGCCTTGCCCATCACGATGTCGTGAATTTCCTCGACAGGGAGCTTGGGGACGCGATTTTCATCCATCAAGCCATTCGCTTCCTGACGAGTATCCGTCAGCTGCGTGTAGCAGAAGCCGGAAATGGCGGAGCAATGGTAAACGGCCGCAAAAAGTTCCTTCAGGCGGCGCCGATAATCGTCGGCGGACGTCGCCGTGGCATAACCCCACGAGTCCGAAGCACTGTTGACGGCGAACTCGACGCCTCCAAATTCGGAAATCATCATCGGTAAATTATGGGCGTGCGCGTGCTCGCCACCCTCAAGCAGCGGCTCGGCGTAGACGAGACGTCCCTGCGGACCGTAGCCGTCGATCATGGCATTCACGGCCTCAAGCGAGCCGTACCGCGCAATGATCTCGGACCCCTTTTGCGAATAATCATGAATCGTGATGATGTCGGAATGCGTGTGTTCCCATCCATCGTTGGAAATCACGGGACGAGTCGGGTCGAGCGCGCGCGTCAGGTCGCAGATGCCCCGCGAAAAGGCCCGCTGCGCCGGCGACGTCGAAATGTGCTGCACGCCCCAGCTTTCGTTGAGCGGAACCCACGTCACGATGCTCGGATGCGAACGATCGCGCAGCACCTCCTCAGTCCACTCCGCGGTTGAGCGCGTCATGGCCTTCGTCGTGAATTCATACGCCGCCGGCATCTCTCCCCACACGAGCAGACCCAAGCGGTCCGCCCAGTAGAGGAACCGAGGGTCGCCGATCTTCTGGTGAATGCGGACGGCATTGAAGCCCAGGGACTTGATGTGCTCCACCTCTTCGCGCAAGGCCTGCGACGATGGTGCCGCGAGATGGGACTCACGCCAGTAGCCCTGCTCGAGCACCGAGCGCACATAGCAAGGTCGGTCATTGAGCAAGAAGGCACGATCGTTGATGCCGACGGTGCGTAGGCCGAGATAAGACTGGACGCGATCCAACACGACCCCGCCGTCGTTTTCCGCATCCGAGGCCGGCGCGCTCAACGTCACCGTGGCGTCGAGGAGTCGCGGCTTGTCCGGCGACCACAGCAGATTCTGCTGATGCTGACCGTTCCACATCTGCCTGACGGTCAGGCGCCCTGTGCCGAGTTCGTCGGTCATCTCGATCGAGCCAGAGGCGACGGTCTCCCCCTCAAAAGTCAGCTCAATGGCGAGGCACGTGCCCTTTTGCGGAACCCCACTGAGCTCGACGTCGAAGTCGACATTTGAGCAATCGGGAGAAACCTTCCAGAAGATATTCTCGATGGAGACCTCCGCAACGGCCTCAAGCCACACCGGCTGCCAGATGCCGCTGGTGTTCTCGTACCAAATGTCGTGAGGAGCGCGCCAGTCCTGCTTACCGCGCGGCTTGCTGACGTCGGCGATGCGATCTTGCGAGCGCAGCACAATGAAGAGGGACGCGTCGGCGTCGGCGGCCTCGGCTTCGACGGCCTGCTCCGTTATATCGGCGGTGAAGGGCGCGTGGCCACCCTCATGCGTCGCCACCAGCTCGCCGTTGCACCACACGCGCGCTTGATAATCGACGGCGCCAAAGTGCAGGAGAAGGCGACGGCCCGCAGAAAAGCCCGCGGATTTGCGCTCTTGCGGAGTTATTTCGCGGAAGTACCAGTTGATCTCGTGACCGGTTTCAGCAATCCCCGACATGGGAGATTCCGGGGGGAAGGGGACGGTGATGGCTCGCGTTGATTTTTTTTGCTGCGAGCTCGCCGGCAGCTCGGAGGCACCTGCCGCATGCTCGATTCGCAGTTTGTTCCACGCTTGCCGGACGCCCTCATCCGCGTCATCGAAGGCAAATTGCCATGTTCCCGAGAGGTCCGACCACTCTGGGCGGAAGAACTGCGGACGCGGATAACTGCCGCGCTGATTGATTTCATCTTCGAAAGTGTTCATGTGCTGAATCCTAACACGGAATTTTCAACGTTGTAAATTTTGTGGCGTCACGGCATGGCGCATTTAGCGCGTGCTTGCATGTGCTTGCACAATGCTGTTCGTGGAAAAATGACCACTCACACGTGCCTATGCACCCTCGCACTCCCTTGTTCGTGGAGTTTTGACCGCTGAGGTGGCGGTTGGCACGTGTGAGTGGTCAAAACTCCACGAACAACGTGAGTCGTACAACACGCACACACATATGCATATGCATATGCACCAAGAGTCACTCCGTGCTTTCGCGCACCGTGAGTCGATAGTCCACCAGTTCGTGCCTGCCCACACCGTCATACCCGTTGATGCGCTCCACCAACATATCCATGGCCCTTGAGCACAGCGCCGGAATATCAGGGGTGATCGTCGTCAGAGACGGATTGGAGTACTTCGCGACGAAAATGTCGTCCCAACCCACCACCGCCACATCTTCGGGAACCGACTTTCCCGCTCGCCGCAAGGCGCGCATCGCTCCGACGGCGGCCAAATCGTCGTAGCAAACGAGACCGTCGAACTCGACACCCTTCTTCAACGCCTCGGAGACACCCGCCTCTGCGGCATCGGCCCCGAACGCGGGCGCCGGAACGTAGATCGAAGGCCCAGCCTGACGACCACCCTCCTTGAGCGCGGACTCATACCCCTTCAATCGCTGCTTGACCGTATCGGAGGAATCAGGGTCTTTGTAGGCGAGAAAACCGATGTGATGACGGCCCTGCTCGACCAAATGTCGCGTCGCAGTCGCAGCGGCCGCAACGTTGTCGATCATGACATGATCCACCGAAAGCGGAGGCAAGATCTCTCCGAGCAGCACGAGCGGAACATGCCCACGCAGATGGGATATCTCCTTTGAAGAGAGCTTCACCGGCTCGAAAATGATGCCGTCAACCAGCCCTTGTTCGCGGTCCGCGAGAACTGCGCGCTCGTTCTCAATGCGATTTTCTGTCTGCTCGATCAGCAGCCGCAGGTCGTGCTTCTTGGCCTCTTTGTGCATCTGATCGGCAACTTCGGCAAAATAAGGGGCCTTCAATTCAGGAAAAGCCATCTTGACCATGCCGGTCCGCCCGGTCACCAGGCGCCGCGCAGTGGTGTTAGGCACATAGCCGAGCTCGTCGATGGCCCGCTCCACGCGCTCCTTCATAGCGGCACTCACGTGGGGCTGATCGCGCACAACATTCGACACAGTCTTAACGGAGACACCCGCTAATTTCGCAACGTCTCGAAGCGTCGCTCCTGGCATGGTCTGCCCCCCTGACTAAAAAAACGCCAACTCTTTAACTGTGCGCGAGGAACGTCCTCACCGTAGTCTCCTGCGCGCAATTCGCACACACTCCCTACGCACGACGCACAAGTCGGCGCAGATAGGCGCACAGATGCGTATCATTCCGATAGGCACGACCCCGCCACATGCGGGAGTAAAGGAAGCGGAGAGTATGCGGACACCACGCTCAGCCTCGCATGTGCATACAAGGCCCACGCGCGACCGCACCGATGATATCGCACGGTAGAGATGCCGGTTTTACCGTTGTAAATTTTACTGTACAATGTTTTACAACGATAGAAACGCCGAGAAGGAGAATATTCCAGACTCCAGATATCCCTGAGAATACGGGGTTTTTGCAGTGATATTAGCGTTTCTGTTAGATCCTCAGTTTGCGGAGGATAATCGGTCGGTAATATAGTAAACGTTGTAAATTTTGTATATCAAAGGAGATATCATGGACTCCGGAAAGTCAAAGGGCTTGTCGAAAACAGTGAAGCGCACTGTTCTGGCGAGCTTCCTCGGTTCGACCTTCGAATGGTACGACTTCGTTTTGTATACGACAGTCGCAGCACTCGTGTTCGACCAAGTGTTCTTCCCCACGGAGAACGCCGCTGTAGGAACGCTCTCAGCACTCGTCACCGTCGCCATCGGCTACATCACTCGCCCACTCGGCGCCCTGATATTCGGCCATTTCGGCGATAAGGTAGGCCGCAAGAGCCTCCTGGTCATCACCATGCTCATCATGGGCCTGCCAACACTCATCATCGGCCTTCTGCCCGGCTACGACACCATCGGCATCGCAGCGCCTATCCTTCTGCTGATCTGCCGCCTTCTCCAGGGCATCGGCCTGGGCGGAGAATACGCCGGCGCCGCTCTGGCAACCATCGAATCCGTCCCCGAAGAGGAACGCGGCTTCTACGGCTCCATCCCCCAGCTCGGCAACCCGGTTGGCGGCTCGTTGGGCACTCTCTTCGTGCTGTTCTTCACCACCATCTGGGGTGACGAAGCCTTCGCTGCCTGGATGTGGCGCATTCCGTTCCTCCTGTCCGCACTCCTGCTCGGGTACGCACTCGTCGTTCGCCTGCACATGGCGGAGACCGGCGATTTCGCCGAGCTGGTCAAGGAAGACAAGATCGTCAAGAGCCCCATCAAGGAAGTCGTTGTCCATCACTGGAAGCCACTGCTGCTCGGCCTGGGCGCGCGCTGCTCTGACGCCATCTCCGGAAACGTCGCGGGAACTGTCGTCATCGCTTACGTCGCCACCTACTTGCACATGCAGAACTTCATTGGTCTGCTCGCCACCTTCATCCCAACGCTAATCGCCATCCCACTCATGTTGGTGGTAGGAAAGGTCTCCGATCACGTCGGCCGCAAGAAGATGTTCGTGGTCGGCATGATCCTGGTCGCCGCCTCGATGATCCCCATGTTTGCCATGCTCAACACGAAGATCGTCTTCGTCATGGTCCTCGGCGTCATCCTTATGCGTACTTGCAACATGATTCCGTTCGCCGTTCAGTCCGCCGTCCTCTCCGACATCTTCCCTCCCGAGGTGCGCTACACGGGCGTCTCGCTGGTCTACCAGGTCACCGCAATCGTCGGCGGCCTCACTCCTTCCGCCTGCGTGGCAGTTCTCATCGCGGCCCACGGTAACGCCTATATCCTCGGCATCGTGCTCACCGTTACTTGCGCCCTTTCCGCACTGTGCGGCGCCGCGCTCAAGAAGGCGGCACCGACCGTCCCCGAGGTCGGACTCGACGGTGAGGCGTCGCTCGAAACCGCCTGATCCCACAAGACTCACAACAGAAGTAATCTGACCGACGGAAGATATCTCCCGTCGGTCATTTCAGAAAGGATTTCGATCACCATGACAAAGAACGATAAACCAGACATCGTTCTGGTGCTCTCCGACCAGCATCGCGCAGATGTCTGCGGCCGCGAGGGCTTCCCCCTCGACACCACGCCCTTCTTGGACTCGATGGCTCACGAGGGGGTCTGGTTCAACAGGGCTTATACCACTGCACCGCTGTGCTGTCCCGCCAGAACCTCAATCTTCACGGGCCGTTACCCCACTGCGCATCGCGTCGTCGAGAACTCTGCCGCAGAACTCGCCGTTCCGGGAACGAATCTTTTCGAGGTTGCCAAAAAGGCGGGCTACACCACCGCCATGGTCGGCAAGAACCACACCTGGCTCTCCGCTGACGACGTCGACTACTGGGACGAATTCTCCCACGAAGGTCGCGTAGAGCCCTCCGAAGGCGACGGCGCAGCATTCGACGATTGGCTCCACAAACGCCGTCACCGCACGGCGACCGAGCCCACGCCCTTCCCGGTCGAGGTACAGAATCCTTATCGCATCGTGTCTGAGGCGCTCGATTGGGCCAAGCAGCAGAGCCCCAACAAGCCCATCATGCTCGTCGTGTCCTTCCCCGAGCCGCACAACCCCTACCAGGTTCCAGAACCTTACTTCTCCATGTTCCCGACCGAATTGCTGCCCCCGATTGAGCCTGGACCCGAAGAGCGCAAGAAGCAGTCTTTCGCGTGGGAATACCTGCACGAGATCGGCGAAGAAGCAAATCCGCAATATGACGAGCTCATCGATCGCGCACGCGCAAACTACTTCGGAATGCTGCGGCTCATCGACGACCAGGTCAAGCGCCTCTACGAAGGCCTCGAGGAGCGCCATCAGGGACGAAATCGCATCATGGCAGTCACTGCAGACCACGGCGACTACGTCGGTGCCTTCGGACTGGTGCGCAAGGGCGCGGAAATTCCAGAGCTCTTGGCGCGCATCCCCATGGTCGTCTCCGGAGACGGCATCGTCGGTGCATTGACTGGCGTCTCAAACGAATCCGCACAGAGTGCGTTCGTTTCACTCGCCGACCTCATGCCGACATTCTGCGAGGCAATGGGCGAGGAGATTCCGATCAGTGCGCAGGGCCGCAGCCTTCTGCCGATGCTCACCGGCCACGACTATCCGAAAGAGGAGTTTGCGAGCGCCTACATCGAACAGGGCTTCGGCGGGCTTCCTTACACGGCCGCGGACGTACCGGATGGGGCCGGGGCTGTGCACCCGGGCATCATGTGGGACGACGGTGAACCTGTGCCGCGACTCGATGAGCTCAACTCGGTCACCCAGAGCGGACGGCACCGCAAGGTTCGTAGCGGCGATTGGGCGCTTTTCGCAGGCATGACGGGTGACTTCCGCCTGTTCAATGTTCGCGAGGATCCTTATGAACTCAACAATCGGTGGGATGATCCCACGCCGGAAGTTCAGGCCGTGCGCAGCGCCCTGCTCGAGTTGCTCGCTGTATGGCAGATGCGCTCGGAGGACCCGCTGCCCGTCAAGGACTACGTCCGCAAGCGCGACCCACATGGGTATTTGGAGCCTTACTCCACCCTCCCGGTTGTACCTGACGGCGTGAAGTAAAGAACCTCAACATCGAGATCGAATTGCAGGCACTGCCTTCTTCCCCATGGGAGGGTAGAGAGTGCCTGCAATTTTTATATTTATCGCGCTCTCTGCTTTATTCGCGGCCCTACCTCGAGACGCGACACCTTATTTTGTCGGTCGGCCTCACCGTTGCTCCGGTGCGCGGGATATTTCGGGACTTTTAGAGGTATTTTGCCGCTCGAAAGTGAATTCGAAAGCTCGAAAGGCACTGGCGGTCGTTACAACCCTCTTCTGAAGGGCAAAAGTAGTGAAGTTTCGTTGATTATGCGAGGGGTAAGTGAGGGGTATAGAAAGGGGCAGTACCTTTCGAGACTCCGAGATGACTGTCGAGACTCCAGAATTACTTTCGACCCCCTGAATTCACTTTCGAGCAACTCCTGCCAGATTTTTACCCCGCACTGACCTTCACCCTCGCCCCGCTGACAAAAAATGTGGCCACCTCCCGAAGGAAATGGCCACAAAGTCTGGCACTACCATTGCACTACCGCTGCATCACGATGAACTCACGCGTTGTACACGGCAGAATCATCTTCCTTGATCTCCTTGCGACCCTCCTCGCCCCACAGGGTGTGGAAGACGCCGGGCTCATCGACACGGCCGTAGGTGTGCGCGCCGAAGAAGTCGCGCTGGCCTTGAATGAGAGCGGCGGGCAGACGGTCAGAACGCAGGCCATCGTAATAGGCGAGCGAGCTCGAGAACGCCGGAACCGGAACGCCACCCAGAGCAGCGTCGGAGACCACGCGACGCCATGAATCCTGTGCCTTACCGAGGGAATCGGTGAAGTAGGGATCGAACACGAGCGAGCTCGTCATCTTGCCGGAGTCATACGCATCGGAGATGCGGTTGAGGAACTTTGCACGAATGATGCAGCCCGCGCGCCAAATGCGTGCGACGTCACCCAGGTTGATGTCCCAGCCATATTCCTTTGCGCCTTCGGTGATCTCATCGAAGCCCTGCGCATAGGCGATGATCTTGGAGGCATACAGAGCCCGACGCACGTCCTCGATGAACGCCTTGCGAGAGGCCGGGTCACTGCCAACCTCGATGTGGGATGCCACACCTGGCAGGGTCTTGGCGGCGGCTTCCTTGCGCTGCTCGGAGCGGCTCGAGAGCCCACGAGCGAACACAGCCTCGGCGATGCCCGTCACGGGGACAGCGAGGCTCAGAGCCGTTTGGACGGTCCACGTTCCGGTGCCCTTCATGCCGGCGTGGTCCACCACGATGTCCAGGAACGGCTTGCCCGTCTTGGCATCCGTGTGATGAAGGACTTCCTCGGTGATCTCGACGAGATAAGAATCGAGTTCGCCCTTGTTCCACTCCGCGAAAATATCACCGATCTCGGAGGGGGACAGTCCCAGACCGCGACGCAACAAATCGTAGCTTTCAGAGATGAGCTGCATATCGGCGTACTCAATGCCGTTGTGCACCATCTTGACGAAGTGACCGGCTCCGTTCTCACCGATGTGAGTGACGCAGGGAGCGCCATCTTCGGGAGCCTTGGCCGCGATGGATTCAAGAATCGGGCCCAGAGTCTTCCACGACTCGGCGGTGCCACCGGGCATCATGGAAGGCCCATTGAGCGCGCCTTCCTCACCACCCGAGATGCCGCAGCCCACGAAGTGGAGACCGCGTGCGCGGATTTCCTTCTCGCGACGAATGGTGTCCTTGAAGTAGGTGTTGCCACCGTCGATGATGATGTCGCCAGGCTCCATAGCGTCGGCGAGCGCGTTGATCATCGCTTCCGTCGGAGCTCCGGCCTTGACCATGATGATGGCGGTGCGCGGAACGCTCAACGAAGCGACGAACTCCTCGATCGTCTTCGCGGGAATGAACTTTCCTTCAGTACCGTGCTCGTTCATCAGCGTCTCGGTGCGGCCATAGGAACGGTTGAAAACGGCCACCGTATTGCCATGGTGCGCGAGATTGCGTGCCAGATTAGACCCCATGACGGCCATGCCGACAACGCCGATATTTGCCTTTTCGCTCATTTGATCGCCTTTCGTCAACTCCAAGGAAGTCTAAGGAACTCCAGGAACCCTACGGAACTCCCGCGGAGCAATCTAAACGTCATATCTTTCCGCCACAAGTCTATCGCTAGCACCGAATCAGGCGGGGAATCGGAATATCCTCAAACAGCCCACCAGCTCAGCGCTACGCAAGCGCCGACCTTCCCTCAGTCTCACACGGTCTCAGCGATCTCACGCGGTCGCATCGTGAATTTTGCCATCCTCCGCGGCACGCTCCATGATGCGCGCAACATTGATGTCGGGGTTATCGTCCTGAGTCGCCACCAACTCGCGCGCCTCGTCGAGAGAAGACACCGTCGGCATGGCGCCCGGCATCGGCTTGCGAGCCGATTCCCGCAGGAACAGGGCCGCGGCGACGCCGCACACTGAGGTGAAAATGATCCAAAAGGCAGGCGCGAGCGAATTGCCACTCACCGTCACCAGCGATTCCATGATGAGCGGCGCGGTGCCCGCAAACAGCGTCGCCGCGAAATTGTACGAGATCCCCATGCCCGAATAACGCACGGAGGTTGGGAAGAGCGCGGGCAGGGTCGAGGCGATATTGGCGACGAGGCACGCCATGGGAACCGACAGCAGAAGCAGCCCGCAGAAAGTCTCAACGAGGGAGCCCGTCCCCATCAGCAGAAAGGCGGGGATCACGAGAATGGCACCGCCGAGCGAGCCGAGCAACAACACCGTCTTGCGCCCAATGCGATCGGAGAGCGCCCCCATCAACGGGATGAGCACGGCCAGCACGACGAGCACCGGAATGGTGACCAGATTGCCGTGCGCAGAGTCGTAACTGAGCGTGGTGGTCAGATACGTCGGCATGTACGACGTCAGAGTGTATCCGATGGTATTGCCCGCCGCCACGAGCGTAAAACCGATGAGAAGTTCACGCCAATAGTCGTGGAAGAGGAATGAGAAGCCACTGCGAGACTCGGCGGAGGAACCAGACGCCTCACCACCAGAAACCCCACTACCAGCGTCCGCCACGGCACGCGCCTGCTTTGACTCCTGCACCTTGCGGTAGATCGGGGTGTCATCGACTCGATTGCGGAAGTAAATGGCAACTGCGGCCAGCGGCAGGGCAATCACAAAGGGGATGCGCCATCCCCAGTTGTTCATGATCTCTTCGGCGACGTTCATCTGCATGATCGAGACCACGACAGCGCCGAGCGCAAAACCGAGATAGGACCCCACATCGAGCAGCGACGAGTAGAAGCCGCGGTGCCTATCGGGCGCATACTCGGTGATGAGCGTGGTGGCACCGGCATATTCTCCGCCCGTCGAGAATCCTTGAACGAGCTTGAGCAGCACGAGCGCAAAGGGTGCCCATCCCCCGGCCTGTGCGAAATCGGGGAGGACGCCGATGAGGAACGTGGCCGTCGACATGGCGAGAAGCGTAAAGGCGAGGACGCGCTGACGTCCGAGACGGTCACCGAGGGAACCCAACAAGACACCGCCGAGGGGACGGGCAATGAAGGTCACCGCGAAGACGCCCAGGGAAAAGAGCCGCTGCACGGAGTCCGTCGCGTTCGAAAGGAACACGTGGCCGATGGTGACGGCGAGATAGCCGTACACGCCCACGTCGTACCACTCCATGAGATTGCCGACCACCGTACCCGCGATGGCGCGCCGCAGCACTGGTTTCTCGACGACGATGACATCGTCAACCTTCAAACGTCTCTGGGATTCCATGGTCCCCTTTCCGCACGGCACCTCGGAATCGCTCATCTGAACTCGCCTGCGCCGACATACAACCGAATCGCATTGTATCCCGCCAGGCGTAACAAAGCCCATTCATTCTCTTCCTCTGAGAAGTCCCCTGGAATACCCCTCCCCCGAGAGACAGGGAGAAAGAACGACTACTCCCCCAGCGCCACCACCCGATACTTACCGGTTCGAGTGTCCACGGCGATGAGGGTGTTGTTCTCGAGATCCTTCCAGCCTTCGTCGTCGGGCTGCTCGAATCCGGTCGAGGCGACGACCACGCCGCCGTCATCCAACTCGCGGTACTTGATGTCGCGATAGTCGGCAATGTGCTCGGCAAAGTCGTTGTCGGTGTAGATCTTGCCGAGCTCCTCGCTCACGGGTCCCTCGCCCACTGCGTGGGTAAAGACGAGTGCGTCGTCGGTCTGCAAGACGCTGTTGTAGGAGGAATCGGGGTACTTCTCGCGCAGTGTGGCAATCGTCCGGCTCACTGCCGCGACCAGATTCCCATCCTTCTCATAGTTCTTGATGATGGTGGCGAAATAGATCGCCGAGTCAGACCGCCCGCCTGTGCGCTCAAATTCCTCGTGCGTCACGGGCAGATTCTCTGCGGCCTTGCGCGCGGTTTCTGGCTTGCCGAGGCCCGCGAGCGCGTCATAGTCGTCGAGAATGTTGCCCTCGTCGTTCTCGATGGAGCCGTTGTGCATGAAGGTCATGCCGTCGCAGGAGAAGGGCTGCTGGTTCTCGATGTTGAGCGGTATTCCAGGAGTTGCCAGGCGGAGATGGAAGATGGCCGAGCGAGCCGGCTCGGCGGTCACGGCCTCGACGAGAGGATCGAGGAACGCGGATTCTGTGGAGCGATAGATGCTCGTCGTCGTCTCCTGGCTCGGCGCGCCGCCATCCTCGATGCCTGCGGAATCGGACGCATCGACCATGTGAGCCGCACCCCAGCCGTCGTTGTGAATGGTCGACATCCACAGGAATCCCTCAATCTGCTCGGGCGTCAGAACCTCCTTGAGGCTCTTGTTTTCCTTTGCAGCAGCATAGGCAAGAAGTCTGCACACAGGCCCGCTCCGTCCCCTTTTCGTCGGCGTAAACACGCTCTTCAATACGC
This sequence comes from Bifidobacteriaceae bacterium, assembly GCA_022649925.1. Lineage (GTDB taxonomy): Bacteria > Actinomycetota > Actinomycetes > Actinomycetales > Bifidobacteriaceae > JALCQC01. Next base: position 20,426 of record JALCOX010000006.1, read on the forward strand.
TCTTAAGCGTACCCGTCATTCGTGAGCTTGTAGCAAAAGGCATCGGTCTCGTCACTTTCTCGTATTCCCAACAGCTCGCACCACTGCTCGAGCGAGCGTCCATAGGGGCGGGCCTGGGCACCGTTAGCCTGTATGTCGGCCTTGGCGGCGAGCACATCAACCTCCCTCACACCACCGAGAAGGTGCTGCAGTCGGTCAAGCTGTGCGTCGTCGCAGAACAGTGATTCGACGATCTCCATGAGCCTGCGCACCCGATCGATGGGCAGCGAATCCCAATGTCTGAACTCCAGGAATTGCTTGAGTCGCACGTCGTTGAAATGGGTGGAGAGAATATGCGCCATCTCGTAGTCGTTGAGCGCCCGATCCGGATATATGTCCGCGGCGTTTTCATGCCACACCGTGAAGACCTTCTCGCGGCCCTCGTGCTCCGGGGTTCCTCCCATGTCCGCGACCATCAGCGGAGTCGACAGCATGTTGACGGCGTAGTCTTCCCACCCGAATCCATCGCTGAACAGACCCGGCGTGAGCCCCGTGCGCTGCGGGTCCGTGCGCTCCCACATCTCCTGGCGCATCAGCGGCAACGGCGAGGGGCCGGACTCGAAATACGGAGAGTTACGGAAAAACCAGCCGAGCAGCGGGCCAGCTGCCGACCCTAGCCGCATCTTTCGCACGGAGTCCGCCTCGCTGCTGAAGTCGATGCTCACCTGCGTCGACGCCGAGCAGCGCATCATGAGCAGTCCGTAGCTGCCCACCGTGCCAAAATACTCGTCGAGCACTCGGTAACGCCCCGTGGGCAGTATCCGCACATCCGAATGCGGCGTGCGCGGCTGATATCCGTAGGGGACGAGATCAAAATTGAGCTCGGTGAGGATCGGGTCGGCGAGCGTGCGAAACTGAGCGTACAGCTCCTCCGCCTCCGCCGGCGACTTTACGGGGCCCAGCGCGGTTTCCACTTGCGCGCCCGGCTCGGTCGACACGTCGATTTTGCCACGGCGCAGACCGAGCAGGTGACCGTTCTCCCACGTCTCTTCCTCTGGCTCGAATCTGGGCCGGAGTGCCCGGAGAAAATCTTCCACCCCGTTCTCGGAATACAGATCGACCGCCGCTCCCGTTCCATTGCGGATGGGAAGATGCTCGATTTCGACCCCGAAGACATACTCGCTGCGAGGCACGGCCCCGCGTGCGATGTAGGAGACGAGGCTGCGCACATGCTCGTCGTTGACCGTGGCGCCCATATGGGCGTAATGCTTGCGTCCATATCTCATATTCCGAGCGTATCGGGAGAGTTTGGCGCAACACCCCCAGCCCGGCAAGGCAGAAGGTTATCCGAAGGAGATCCGAGGCCTTCTCTCAGTCCGTTTCCAGGCTGCGGAATCGGTCACCCCGTCACCGCTGCGTCGGTGGGGTGACGCTGACTACTTCTTCGGCGCGGTCTCCTTCGCGGGGCGCTCATTCGCTGATCGCGCGGGGGATGCAGCCGCCGCAGCCGAGGCGCGCGGCGCTGACTTCTTGTGCGCAGCATGCGACGTCGTCTTGGCGGACTTCGCAGGAGACTTCACTGCGGTAGTCTTCGCTGCGGGAGACTTCACAGCCGCCGTCCCGCTCGATGCAGTGGACTTCTTCGAAACCGCCGCCTTCTTCGCAGTATTGGCTTTCCGTACGGCCGGCGTCTTCTTCGGGGCAGACGCCGCCACCGACGACGTCTTGGCAGACTTCACTGTTTTTGCAGCCTTTGCGGACGTGGTCTTCGCACCCGTGGCCTTCGCGGATCGCGTGGCGGCCTTGCGCCCGCTCGTCGACGTGGTGCGCCGGCGAACGCGCTTCACCGCAACAGCGGTCGCGGAGCTCGCTGCGGCCGACGACGTCTTGCGATCGGTCTCAACCCTGTCAGACTTGTCGGATGCGCTCGAGGCGCGCTCCTTACCCGCATCTGCCTTCGGAGCCTTTGTGGCCTTCGTGGACCTGGCCTTTTCGGTCTTAGATTTTTCGGACTTGGCCTTCTCAGTCTTCTCGGCGTCCTGCTCTTCTTTCGCTGCCTGCTCTTCAGCGGCCTCCGCCAAAATCGCCTGCAACGTGATGGGCTTCTTGACCTTGCGCAAAGCGGTGCGCTTCAACGGCGGCACCGCCACCGTCGACACGAAGAGCGGCAGCACCTCAACGAGCGGGTTGTACGCGGACAGACCGAACCACTTGACCGGCGAGCCTGCCACGTGACGAATCGCGTACTTCACGCGCAGCGCCAGGGCACCGCGCGAGGTGATCTTCGACTCGGGAATGAGGTTCTTGTGAATCAGCACGTACTTGATGGTGCCGATCTGCTGATCCTCGTCGAGCTTGGGGTAGATGGTGGCCTGCTCTGGCAGCTCGCCCGCCTTGATGAGATCGTGCATGATCTGGTGCAAGTAGGTGGCGACGTTCTGGTTGATCTTGAACCCGATGCGCAGACGCACACGGAACAGGAAGTCCGTCCCGAAGTTCTCCACGGAATACTCGCGGGTGAAGGGGTCATCTGTCACCTGGACCGAGACGGCCCACCACGCACGGGCACGCTTGGGGTGATCCGCAAAGATCGAGTAGAAGATGTCCGTGTCGAGACGGCGCAATTCCGGATCGGGCGTCAGATACACCACGTTGTCGGAACAGTAATCGATGCGATCGTCGCGATGCAGCATGTCGAGCGCCGGCAGGAACTCCTCGGGAGACATGTGCCGCCTCTGCGAGCGCTCCACCTTCGTTCCCACAGCCCAGGCGTACATAATCCCCAGAATCGCCAGGGTGAGCGCCATCGTGAACCAGCCACCGTGGAAGAACTTCGTGAGCGAAGCCAACAGGAACAGTATCTGAATGGCGAGGAACACCACCGTGAAGACGATGGCGAGGAACTTCTTCTTCGAGGCCCACCAAATATAGGCGGCGAGAAGCACCGTGGTGGTGATCATGGTGATGGTGAGCGCCAGGCCATACGCGGCCGAAATATGTTCGGAGTCCTTGAAGAGGAAGAGTACCGCCAGCGTGGCCACACAGAGCACGACGTTGATGGCCGGAATGTAAAGCTGACCGCGCGTGCGGGCAGGGTAACGCACCTGGAGATGGGGCATCCAGTTGAGGCCCGTCGCCTCGCTCACCATGGTGAAAGCGCCGGTGATGAGGGCCTGCGACGCGATGACGCCCGCAGCAACCGACAGCACAACGGCGACGGTACGAATGTTGGGATCCATCATCTGGAAGAACGGGTTGAGATTGCTGATCTTCTGGACGTTGGGGTTGGTATTGTTCGCCAGGATCCAGGCACCCTGACCGAAATAACAGAGCACTAGGGCGATCTTGATGAAGGGCCAGGTGACATAGATGTTGCCGCGGCCCACATGCCCCATGTCCGAATACAGCGCCTCCGCACCTGTGGTGGAGAGGAAGACGGTGCCCATGATCGCCAAACCGGCCTTGTTTCCGGGTGCCACCAGGAACTCGAGACCGTAGACGGGGTTGAGCGCCTCGAAGACGGACCAGTCGTTTGACAGGTTGAGGATGCCGGTGACCGCCAGGAAGGCGAACCACACCATCACCACGGTTCCGAAGACCTTGCCGATGCGCTCGGTTCCGCGCGACTGTACGGCGAAGAGGACCACGATGATGACGGCGGTGATGATGAGCGTGAGGTTCGTGTTGTTCTCGAACACGGACTCGAACGCAGGAATTGTCTTGAGGCCCTCGACTGCGGAAGAAATCGAGACTGCGGGGGTCAGGACAGAATCCGCCAGGAACGCCGCGCCTCCCAGCATGGCCGCGATGGCGAGCCACTTGCCGTACCGGCGCACCAGAGTGTAGAGCGCAAAGATGCCGCCCTCACCCTTGTTGTCGATGCGCATGGCGATGAGCACGTACTTGACGGTCGTGATGAGCGTCACCGACCAGAACAGCAGCGAGAGCATGCCCAGAACCGCCGGACGGTCGGCATACTGAATGCCACCCTGACCGGAGATGAAAGATTGGATGGTGTAGAGGGGTGAAGTGCCGATATCGCCGTACACGACGCCGAGGGCCACGATCGACATTCCCAGGGAGACCTTGTCGCGTGACATCTGGAGCTTGCGCCACCACCGACCCAAGGGGGTACGAGCCGGTTTGCTCTGAAGCTTTGCGGCCTTCTTCGCTTCGCGACGGGCCTCTTCCTCTGCCTCACGCTCCTCGGCCGAGATCGCGTGCTTGTCGATCTTCGGAGCGTTAGTGATGGTTCCCTTAGGAACAATATTTCCCGTGTCTTCGATGCTTTCGAGCCTCATGGTCTCTTCCGCATCGGCGGCACGCTTCAAACTTCGGCTAGTGTCCTTGTCTGCCTCCGCGTCTGCCGACGCAGTCGTGTCTGTGGACTTTTCAGACTCCTGCGTGACCTGAGCATCTACCTTCGCGCGCTTACGCGCACGTCCGCCATGCTGTGCCATCGGAACCTCCATTTGCGCTCGACTACCGAGTGCCTCACTTCAAACCTTGCACTTTGTACAAACGGTCAGAAGTCTATCCCGTTTGCACCGATAATGATAATCCCGTGAAGAATTGTGGCTCATTTTGTGGCTCGCTGTGACTCACTTGTGACTCACAGCGAAGTCTTGACATTGCCAAGAATCGTCGACATTTTTCTCGGGTATCGCCCGCCCGAAAGCTCTCGATCTCAACTGAGAGAGCCGTTTGAGAGGGCTGCCGAAAATGCCCCCCCTGGCGTTTCGCGGATTTCTAGATTCCGTAGACCGCCGCAGTGTTTTTTCTCGTGAGTGCGGAGACCTCCTGCACGCTCATATCGAGCACGTTTGCCATTGCTTGCAGCGTGTACGGGATCATGTACGGAGCGTTCGTGCGGCCGCGGTACGGCATGGGAGACAGGTACGGGGCGTCCGTTTCGACCATGATGTGACTTTTGTCGACAATGCGCAGAGCCTCTCGGATGTCTTCGTTGCCTTTGTACGATACTGTTCCCGAGAAACTCAAGTACCAACCCTGCTCATTCGCCAGCTGCGCCATCTGCGGGCCGCCCGAGAACGAGTGGAACACCGTCCCTTCCGGTGAGCCGTCCGCGAGAAGTGTTGCAATGACGGGTTCATGGGCATCACGGTCATGGATTTGCATGGGCAATCCCAGCTCCTTGGCGAGGCGAATATGCGCCCTGAAGGCCTGCCGCTGCACCTCCTGCGCTTGCTCACCCGTGCGGAAGAGATCCATACCCGTTTCACCGATCGCGACAACCTGCGAGGGATTCTCACGCGCGAGACGCTCCACCTCTGCGAGGGCTTCATCGAAGGGAATATCGTGCCACGGCTGATACGTGATATCCAGCCCATCCGGGCCCATCGCACCCCTGTGCCCATGAAGGACCGCCTCGTTGGGATGAATTGCCAGTCCCGCGTGAACAACCCCAGGGTGCTCCTTCGCCATGTCGACCGCACGCTGCAGATTCGGGTATTCACACCCCACGTCGAGGATTCCCTCGATGCCAACCTCCGAGGCTTGCTTCAAAATTTCGTCGACCGAACGGACCGGAACCGCCGGTTGCTCACGCTCGAGCGCCTGACGATTCATCTCCGCAGCAAAGGGGACCACGGAGGCCACGTGTGTGTGATTGTCAATGGTGGGGCTCTCGAGGGGCTCGGGAGCTGGCGCCCAACTGCGATTGCGGTGATGTTTCGTCATGATCCCAGTCTTTGTTTGGGTGCGGACACTGGGTGAGTGAACCGTTGTGACCGTCTCACCTCACCCCTCACCCCTCACCCCTCACCCCTCACCCCTCACCCCTCACCCCTCACCCGAGAATTTTCGCACTCTATGACTTTTTTCAATCAGTGCGAAACATTTTTTACCCATCATCGTTGGAATGACGAGGATGAGCGAGACCCAACTCTTCGCACTGTATGAAATATGGCGATCAGTGCGAAATGACAGCCAGTCCTGAGTCAAACCAAACCAATCTGGGGTTAAGTAAAGAAAGGTGGGTCTTAAAACTGGGGTTTGGCATACTGGGTGTAGGCGTGTTGGGGTGTGCTTAATGTTTTAAGTGTTTAAGTACGTGGGGTGCGTGACTTCCGAGTGTGACTTATTCCGCGGAACTCTTTGCTGGTAGCGGTGTCCGTGAACCAGGGTCCGGTATCAGAAGGTGAGCAAACGATCCCCAGCACCCGGGCAAGGCCACGTTGCGAAGAGTAACCCCCATTTGCGCTGAATCTTGGCTGATTGTGGTGAACTACGCTCAGTTGTGATGAACTACGGTCCTTGAATCCACATAAAACCGAGGCGAACCAGTCCAGAATTCATCGCAACCAGAAGAAACTCATCACAACCAAACAGGCACGAGCCAGAAAAAAGGAAAAAACACCCCACACCCACTCTCGAACCCAGTCCAGCAACCCAAACAGGAATACAAGAACCCACTCCCGGCATGCAGAAACTTCACCACCCACGAATCAGGATTCAGCACCAGAAAAAGATAGGCAGGCCGAACACACCCGGATAAGACCCACGATTCTTTACTTAACCCTAATGGCCCATCAGGCAAAAGAAAAACCCGATGGAGAGAGAAGCCATCGGGTTATTAGAGAGAGAAGAAGGGTTCAGTTATGGGGTCTTAAAACCTCTTCAGCGGTTCATTGCTGATAACTAAAGACTAAAAAGCCATTCTTGGGAGAAGGATGTGTTTACCTGAAAAACCCCTGATAAAATCGCTCTTATCGTTGGAATGACACCATTCCTGAACCCCACGATAAGTCAGGAATTCTTCGCGACACGCCTTGCAACCCGGCACGCCGAGCCGTGCGACGACCCCACGCACCAGGTCCCACTCAACTACTTTTCCTCGGCGAGCTTGGCCTTCTCCCCTTCCAAACGCGCCTTCTCAGCCTCTTGACGAGCGGCAATCTCGGCCTCGATGCGATCCGTCTCCTCCTGCACCGCCTCCTTGGGAATCTTCACGAAGAGCGGACTGGGCTTGGAAATCGGCGTCCCCGCGACGATCTCGGCGCGCTTCCACGGCGCCACGTTGACGCCGAGTTCATATTTACCAGTGATAATCGGGTAGTTAAATCCGGGCTTGTCGAGATCCTCAACGTCCTTGAGCTCGGGCAGCGGAGCAATAATCCCCGTCCCGCCCAACGTCTCGTGGACCTTCTGCGCGGAGTGAGGTAGGAACGGAGCCAACAGCAGGTTCGCGTCGTTCACCGCCTGCGCAGCCGTGTGAAGCACTGCGGCCAGACGCCCCTTATTGCTCTTCATCTTCCACGGTTCTGTCGCAGAAATGTACTTGTTGATCTCGCCGACGATGCGCATCGCCTCTCCCAGCGCGGCCTTCTGGCGGTGACGCTCGATGAGGTCGCCCACCGTGTCGAAAGCGGCGGCGGTCTCCTCGAGAAGCGCTGTGTCGATGGGCTCAATGTCGGCATCGTCTACGGCCGGGATCTCACCGAAGTTCTTGAAGAGCAACACCGCCACGCGGTTGACGAGATTGCCCCAGCCAGACACCAGCTCCTCGTTGTTGTGACGCACGAACTCCGCCCAGGTGAAGTCGGAGTCCTGATTTTCCGGGCCCGCCACCGAGATGTAGTACCGCACAGCATCCACCTGATACCGCGCGAGGATGTCCTTCACATAGATGACGATGCCGCGCGAACTCGAGAACTTCTTGCCCTCCATCGAGAGGAATTCAGAGGCAACCACCTGCGTGGGCAGGTTGAGGTGGCCGAAAGCGCCCGGCTGACCGCCCTTGGACCCGTCGCCGTCGTAAGCGAGGATCTCAGAGGGCCAGATCTGGGAGTGAAACGTGATGTTGTCTTTACCCATGAAGTAGAAGCCGGGAGCCTGCGGGTCGGTCCACCACTTCTTCCAAGCGTCGGGAGTTCTCTGGCGGCGCGCCCATTCGATGGAAGCCGACAAATAACCGATGACGGCGTCGAACCACACGTAGAGCTTCTTGTTTGGATTGTCGATCCAACCCTCAACTGGCACGGGGATGCCCCAGTCGATGTCACGGGTGATGGCTCGTGGCTTCACTTCCTTGAACAGGCCCTTCGAGAAGTTGATGACGTTGGTGCGCCAACCCTCGCGCGTGTTCAGCCAGGCGAGATTCGCCTCGGCGAGCGCGGGCAAGTCAAGGAAGAAGTGCTCGGTTTCCTTGAAGATCGGGGTTTCGCCGTTGATTTTGGAGCGCGGGTTCTTGAGATCGATGGGGTCGAGCTCGTTGCCGCAGTTGTCGCACTGGTCGCCGCGAGCGCCCTCGTAGCCGCAGATAGGGCACGTGCCCTCAATGTAGCGATCAGGCAGAGTGCGGCCCGTAGAAGGCGATATGGCCACCATCTGAGTGCCTTTATAGATGTATCCGTTCTTGAGGCATTGGGTGAACATCTCCTGGACCACATGCTCATGGTTGCCCGTTGTGGTGCGGGTGAAGAGGTCGTAGCTCAACCCGAGATCCGCCAAATCCTTGGCGATGACGCGGTTGTAGCGATTGGCGAGCTCTTGCGCGCTCACACCTTCCTTTTCCGCCTGCACGAGAATGGGCGTGCCGTGCTCGTCAGTTCCACTCACCATGAGGACGTTATTGCCCTTCATGCGCTCGTATCGTGCATAGACATCTGAGGGAACGCCAAAACCGGCGACATGGCCGATGTGACGGGGGCCGTTCGCATACGGCCAAGCAACGGAAACAAGGATATTAGTCATAGGGCGATTATCGGCGAAACGCCGGACACTGAAGCGCACAGCCGATGCCGCGTCGGAGGTAAAGTGGGCCACTCACGCCGACGACAAGTCCACAACTTTTCCACACCCCGTGCCGACCGCGGGTGAGTTACGCACATATGCACACTTCGAGGGTCGCTTTCCACGCACGCTCGTCAATCCTGATACCTTGTGCGCATGAGTATACGCAACGAAGCCTTACGTCATTCCACTCCCGCCCCCGCTCCAGGCCCGCCGGCGAAAACTCGACCGCGCGGCCGGTCCGACTCTGTGCGCCCTCGCGAGCAGAGTCGCGAGGGCGCCCGCCCCACTGTTCCCGAGCGCCGCATCAGCAATCCCATCGTCTCGGTGGGAGACGTCCCCGGCCCCCTGAGTCTTGGTCTCATGGAGAAACGCGGGATGATCGTCATGCTTGATTCCACGGCCGGTTACCTCACCGCCAGCGCGCAGACGGTTTACGGCAGGGCCAGCATCGCGCGCAGGCTCGTGCCGATGGGTGGGATCGCGGCTGAATGCATCGCCTTCTGGGTGTGGTTCGCCGGACCGCTGCCTCGCGAGATTGCGGTCATCTGCAGTTCTCATTACCGCTCCAGCGTGTATGGCCGGCGCATCTGCGTCCTCAACCGCATCGCCGTCCCCGACGAGATTCACCACATCGGATCACTCAACGTCACTTCTCCCCTGAGAACGGCCTGTGACATAGCCTGCCTGTCGAGGTCGGACTTCGATCGGGACATCGGGATGGCCGCCTTCATCGCGTTCCTCCAGTTTTATGAGATACCCGCTCGAACCTGTATGAAGGCGCTGGGCGAGAATACCCGGAGACCTGGCTTTTCCAACGGTGTTCGGCTCTTCGACGAGATGCTGCGAGGAAGCCTCGCGAATCTTGCGTAACGTGCGGAGGGCCCGGAACTCACATCTCTCCCCGCGCGATCGGAGAGATCGTCGTCTCGCCGTGATCGCCGAGAGAGAAGATACTGCAGCGCGGCCTCCCCACGCCCGACTGCTCGTTCCGCCACAGCCGCCTGTACGGATGAGCGCACGCATCGCGCTGGATCCTCGCGCTGAGATGGACACGCTGTGGGAGATTGCCGAGAACTATCCCAAGCTCAGACATTGGCTCATCGCGAACCCGGCGGCGAGCCCGGAACTTCTCGAATACGTTGCGCAGCGGGGCGGAGACGGGGTGCGTGAGGGATTCGCGGCTCTCTTTGACGACGACGCTGGCGCTGGCGCTACTGTTGCGCCGGGCGATGGTGGGTGAGGCTCAACGCCGCGTTGTAGACCTCTTTTTTGTTGGGGAGGCTGCCGTCCGGGAGGGGATGTTCCGCCACAATCTGAGCGATGGCATCTTTGATGCGGATATTTTCCGACTGCGCGCGCGCCTGCGCGAGTGCCGCAAGGTCCGGGGCGCCGAGCACCGTGACCGCTCCAACACCTTCTTGGATCTCCTCCACAGAGGCACCTTGAATGACAAGGACGAGCTCGCCTCGCGGCGGGTCGTTTTTGACGGAATCGAGGATGCCTGCGACTGTTGAGCGCCGAACTTCCTCGTAATCTTTCGTCAACTCACGCGCAAGTGCCATGGGGCGATTTGCGGGAAAGACACTGGCGAGATCCTCCATCGCGTCTTCGATGCGATGAGGCGTCTCATAGAACACGATTGTTCGAGGCTCAGCGAGGAGCGAGCGGAAGTGCTGCAACCGTTCAGAATGCTTGCGCGGAACAAAGCCCTCGTAGCAGAATCGATCCGTCGGCAGACCCGACAACGCAAGGGCATCAAGCACGGCAGAAGGGCCGGGCGCACACGTGACGGGGATTCCACGATCGATGGCGCGGCGCACCATCGTGAGACCGGGGTCGTTAATCGTCGGCATGCCCGCGTCGGAGACCAGTAATACTGTCGCGCCTCTTTCCACGTCGTCGAGGATTCCATCGGCCTTCATGTGCTCGTTGTGATCGTGGTATGCCACGACCTTGCCTTTTACACGGACGTCGAGCCGATTGGCGAGATCGAAGAGGCGACGAGTATCTTCCGCGGCCACAATATCGGCCGTCTGCAGCAGCTTTACCAATCGTGCGGAGGCATCGCTCACATTGCCGATCGGCGTGGCAGCGAGTACCACCCTGCCTTCGCCACTAAAATCTGCACGCGACGCGACTGCGTCGTGCGCACCAGGATGTGTACCCTGCTCCGACGTGGATTCCTCAAGATTGGTCATAAGTCTAGTATCCCCCACGCCTCAACATTGCATGTGCTGGCGTGCGCTCCTCCCTGCATGTGCACACACTCCACCTCACTTGTTCGCACGCTCCTCCCTGCATGTGCACACACTCCACCCACGCTTGTTCGTGGAAAATTGACCACTTACGCTCCGTTTTGCAGGTACAAGCAGTCATTTTTCCACGAACAAGCTGGGGGTAGTACACGCGCGCACTACACATACACGGAAACGTGCACGCGCTCTGGCGCACATACGCACATCAATGCTCAAACAATGCTCGAGTTCGTGGAAAATCGACCACTGAAGGCCGGATCGCCGGCACTAGGAGGTCAATTCTCCACGAACAAGGGAAGAAGCAGCACGCATGAGCACGTGCGTGTACATACACACACACGTGCACACGCACGTACTTGCGCACACTTACTTCAGCACAACACGGCCAGCGTGAGAAGCAACAGTTTCACCACTCATGCCTAGGCGAGCACGGAACTCACGCCCATCCGAACTCGAAACACTCACAGAACCATCAGCACCACGCGAAGCAGAGAACACAACAGACGAACCATCCATCTCAGTCACAGTTGCCGAAGCAGAATCAGCGTCTGCAAGGAACACCGATACAATGGCATCCGAACCCGCATAGGTGTATTCCGGCGTATCGTGACCGGGGTTGGTCACCAGCACGGACCCATCCCGCACCCACAACGGCACAGAATCAAACGGAACTGTTTCCTTCCGCCACACGCCACCAGCAACAGCCTCCCCAGTGAAGAAGTTCGTCCACGTACCAGCAGGCAAATAATACGAAACCTCACCAGAACGCGAAAACACAGGCGCCACCAGCAAACTCGGCCCAAACATATACTGCCGATCCAACGCAAACGTAGTCGGATCCCCAGGAAACTCCATCACCATCGACCGCATCACCGGAGTACCGTTCACATGCGGCTCCAACCCCACCTGATACAAATACGGCATCAAATCAAGCTTCAAATGCGTAAACTTCCTGGCAACCTCGACAGCAGACTGACCCGCAGGATTCACCACCCCATTGCGAGCATCCTCCTCGTCAAAGAGCCACGGAACCCGATACACCGTCGAACCGTGATAGCGCGAGTGAGACCCCAACAAGCCGAACGCCGTCCACCGCTTATACAACGCGGGGTCGGGCTTCTTGCCCTCGAAGCCGCCAATGTCATGGCTCCAGAAACCGAAACCAGAAGACACCAGCGACAGCCCGCCACGCAAAGTCTGCGCCATGCCGTTGAACGTTGACTCGCAATCACCACCCCAATGCACGGGTTGTTGCTGACCACCAACCGTCGCAGAACGCGCATACAGCACAGCCTCACCCTTGCCGCGTGCCTCTTCAAGCACCTCGAAAACGGCTTGGTTGTACATCTGCGTGTACCAATTGTGCATCACCTGCGGATCGGTGCCATCGAACCAAACGACCCCCTCTGCGGGAATGCGCTCACCGAAATCGGTCTTGATGGCGTCAATACCCTGGCCCAGCAGCGTGCGAATTTTACCTTGGAACCACGTGCGCGCCTCGGGATTGGTGAAGTCCACGATGCCCATGCCGGCCTGCCACAGATCGGTCTGATACACCGAACCGTCAACGTTGCGCAGCAGGTACCCACGACGGGCAGCCTCGGCGAATGTCGCCCCGCGCTGACCCACGTAGGGGTTGATCCACGCGCACAGGTGCAGTCCCTTTTCATCGTGCAGCTTCTTGAGCGTAGATTCGGGATCGGTAAAGTGCCTGGAATCCCACTCGAAGTCGCACCAGCGGAATTCGCGCATCCAGAAGGAGTCGTAGTGGAAGGCGCTCAGCGGAATGCCCCGCTCGCTCATGCCGTCCACCATCGAGGCGATGGTCTCCTCGTCGTATTTGGTGGTGAACGACGTCGTCAGCCATAGGCCGTACGACCACGCAGGCACATTCGCCGGGCGCCCAACCAACGCCGTATACCGATTGAGAATCTCCTTCGGCGTCGGGCCATAGAACACGAAGAAATCGATGTATTCACCCGGCACGGAGAACTGCACAGTCTCCACGTTCTCAGAGCCAACCTCAAACGACACGTGCCCACGGTTGTTGACGAGCACGCCGTAACCGCCCGTGGTCATGTAGAAGGGGATGTCCTTATATCCCTGCTCCGACGAGGTACCGCCATCCATGTTCCAGGTGTCGATGGTCTGGCCGTTTTTGACGAAGGCGCCGAAACGCTCGCCGAATCCGTAGACGTAGTCGCCAACGGTCAGTCCCAAAGAGGCCGCGGTGAACACGCGCGACTCGTCAACGGCGCGGCCCGAAGCGGTGGGAGCAAACTCGCCGGAAGGCTCAGAGGCGACCGGCGAGAGATCCGTCAGGCCGTAGCGCGCCAACGACTTGTTGCCAAGTTGCGTCAGCACGGTGCCGTCGGGCCCGCGGAACTCGAGATTCCACGCATCGGAATTGGTGATGACCGCGCTCAAAGGCCCGGAGGTAAAGGTCCCCACGCCGTCGGCCGAGACGGAGGCGGCTCCCGCGGAACCGTCCCCCTCGCCCGGAAGCGGGAAGCCGGCGTCTTCGTGCGCGCCGTCCCAATGACGGGCCTGCACGCGAATCACGCCTTCCGCCGGACTGCTCAGCGACACGTCGAAAGTGGCGAGATTGAGCGTGTCCGCACGGTCGTTGATGAATCTCGTAGTGGCGAGAATATCCAGCGCCGTGCCGTCTTTGCTCGGCTCGACCTCGTAGGCCTCGCGAGCAAAAAGGGCGTCAGTATTGGGCTTATTCAGCCAGTATCCATTTGTGAATTTCATTACTTCACGGCTCCTGCGGTGATACCGCGCGACAGTGTGCGCTGGAAGATCAAGTAGAAGATCAGCGTCGGGATGATCGAGATGAGGGAAGCACCCGCAGTCGTGGTGACATCCATGAGCTTATCGCCGGAGAGTGCGGAAACTGCGATCGGGACGGTCTGGGTGGAGTTGTCCACGAGGAAGGCCATCGGGATCATGTACTCGTTCCACGTCCAGATGAAGAAGAAGACCAACATGACGGAGAGCGTCGGGCGCGAGATCGGGAAGACGACATCCTTGAGGATCTTCCAACGACTTGCACCGTCGAGGGCGGCCGCTTCAAGAATTGCTTTGGGGAACGTACCGTACACAGAGCTCAGCAGATACGTGCCGAAGGCGGACTGGATCACTGTAAAGATAATGACGATGGCCCACTGGGAGTTGTACAGACCAATAGCCTTGAACATGATGTAGAGCGGGTACAGCAGCGCTTCCTGCGGCATCATGTTGGCGAGCATGATGAGCAGGATGATCCAACGGCGTCCCTTCACTCGGCCGATGCCGAGCGCGAAGGAGTTGAGAATCGAGAGCAGTACGGCGAAGATAGCGACCAGACCGGAAGTCCAGACTGAATTCCATACCTTCTCGGGGAAGTTTGATGCCGTCCAGAATTTCATAATTCCAGATAGCGTGAATTCTTTAGGCCAACTCAAAGGCCCGGCGCCATTGTAATCAGCAGAGGTCTTAAAGGCGTTGAGAAGAATCACAACGAATGGGAACAACATAAGGAGCCCGCCGAGAATAAGAATAACAATGGCGACCCAGTCCCCCGCAGACCGGTTCTTCTTAACTTTCGCCATTTTCTTATAGTCTTCCCTAGTCGGGGAAGCAGAAATTGTTGCATTAGTCATGGCGATTACTCCTCATCCTCACGCTCAGCGCGCTGCTGAACATTGGTGAATATGATCGAGACGATGACGATGACGATGGTCAGCGCAGTCGAGATCGCAGCGCCGTAGCCAACCTGTTGAGTCTGGAAGAACTGGCTGTAGGAGTAGTACGACGGAACGATTGTGGAAGTACCTGGACCACCACGTGTCAGCATGTAAACAGGACCGAAGACCTTGAGCGCCGCGATGGTGCAGGTCAGTGCTACCACGAAGATCTCAGGCTTGATGGAGGGCAACGTGATGGCGCGGAAACGCTGGAACCAATTTGCGCCGTCGAGATTTGCGGCTTCATAAAGCTCAGGATCCACGCGCTGAAGTCCAGACATGAAGATGACGACCGGGTAGCCGAGCTGAATCCAGATCATGATGATCATGAGCATAATGAGTGCAGTGTCAGGACTGCCAAGCCAGTTATGCGAGAGGTTACCGAGCCCTATGCTTTTCAGCAAAGCGTTGAGAGCACCATCGGTCGGGCGCAAGATCCAGCCCATAGCCAATGCTGCGACTGCGATAGGAAGCAGCTGCGGAATGTAGTAAACAGCGCGCAGAGTGGAGGCTGTCTTGGAACCGAACTTCTTCTGAATAACATCGAAAAGTAGCGAAGAGATGAAGAGACCGAGAACAATTGGGACAACCACCATTGCGATAATCATCCAGATCGAGTTCCTGAACGAAACCCAGAACGTCGCATCGTGAATCAGTTTGTTCCAGTTGTACCCGCCAATCCACTGAGGAGGACGGATACCACGGTACCGGGTGAAGCTGAGGTAGATGTTCCACACTGTAGGAACGATGATGATCCAGGCGAGCATGAGAACACCTGGAATGAGATATACCCAGAACCTTCTCGAAGGATTGCCTGGGATGCGCGACATGCCTTTTTCTCGTTTAGCGGCCGCATCGAGACGGCGTGCTTTACGAGTTTTCTGAGAAGTCCGCGAACCCTCCGACCCTTGAACACTGCTCTGTGAAGTCATTGAGATCAGTCCAATCATTGGTAAGAAAAATTCGAAAAAGAGACGCGAAGGCACCACGACACTGTGAAGCATGGCAATGGCAATGCGTGACAATGCACGTGGCGCCCTGTGTCTACACGGCTAAGCCGCGAAAGAGGAACTACGAGAGATGAAAGGGTGGGCCCGGTGAGCCGGGCCCGGAATCATCACTCCTTCACACCGGCGTCCTCGACGCCTTTGTTGTAGTGTTCCTTGAGGTTGTTGAGCGTGTCGTCGACACTTGCAGTGCCGTTAACCAGCTCTTGAAGTGCAGAGTTGAGCTCATCGTAGAAGGTGGAAGTAGGCCAATCTGGGTAGAAGCCCAGACCGTCTTCCTTGAGAATTCCAGAGAATTCCTCGAGCAGCTTTGCATTCTTCTTGTCGGTGATCTTTGCGGTATCGGCATTGATCGGGACGCCACCGGAATTGCCCAGCAGAGTCTGAATATCCTTGCTCAGCGTGATGTCAATGAACTGCGCTGCCGCATCCTTCTTGGTAGAGGACTCAGGAATGACCCAGATGTTGCCGGAGGAACCGACGACCTTCTTAGTGTCGGGGAACTTGGACTCGGACCACTGGAACTTCTTGACCTCATTCTGGAAGCGGCCGAACCACCACGTACCAGAGAAGTACATGGGGTGCTTTGCAGCTTCAAATGCCTGGCCAGAAGCCTCGGCATCGATACCAGTAGAATCCTTGGAAATGTAGCCCTTGTCGACCCAATCCTTGATTGTCTGTGTGGCGTACTTCATAGCAGGTGACTTCCAATTCACGTCGCCCTTGTACATCTGGTAGTTCTCGATCTCTTGTTCAGTGGCCTTCTGGAGGAAGAGCTGATACCACAGATGCTGCAGTGGGTATTCAGTCACGCCCTCAGATAGAGGCGTGATGCCCTTAGCCTTGAACTTCGCCATAGCATCTTCAAGCTCCGCCATTGAAGTAGGAACCTTGATGCCGTTCTTCTTGAACATGTCGGTGTTGTAGTACATCACAACGTCTTCACCGTAATTGGTGATGCCGTACCAATCTCCGGAACCCATGACGCCCTTGTCGTTATACTTTCCGGTTGCCGCGAGTGAGCCCGTAATGATCTTGTCCCAGCCGTACTTGGAAACGTAATCATTGAGGTTGCTCAGCAATCCCTGGCTTGCAAGCAGGCCAGCGGTTGCATTGCCCTTGTTGTACTCCATGACGTCAGGTGCGTCATCAGAGTTAAGAATCTGGCTGGCGTTCTGACGAATCTGCTCGAAGGACTTCTTCTCGAACTTAACGTCAATTCCGGTCTTCTTCTCGAACTGCTCGATGGACTTCTTCCAGGCAATACCCATTGCACTGGTGTCCTCTTCGTAATACCAAACCTTGATAGACTTCGGCTTTTCTTCCTGCGACGTGCTAGGAGAAGATCCGCATCCTGCAAGGCCCAGTGTTGCCATCGTGCTGATAGCGGCGACGGTAGCGACCACAAGCTTTCTCGATAACTTCATTATTATCCCCTTTGTTGAGCAAGCATCTTTGCTTAGAGTCAGCATCTTTGCTTCCACGGAACTATCGAAACGGTTCGAAGTTCTATGTATGACTATATAAAATCATGTGACAAAGTCAAGTTCATTTTTTATTTTATGGCGCGATCTTGATACAAATGAGGATTTGTAGAGCGTCGAGATACCGGAGAGATACCAGTATTTCAAAGCCTCACACTTATTAAGAACGTTCAACCAAGCGCCTCACCCCGTCACGAAAATTGCGACACGATGTCTCAACGAAACGTTTGTCGGGAAGGGTGTTACCGTTCACTTCATGTGGCTTTCCGCCATTGCCACACCACCGCCTCATCCCGCAACAAAAAGATCCGCCCGGCACGAAGCCAGACGGACCTTTCTACTCACAGCACCAACGACGGGAAAGACCCGCCCCACCAAACGCGGCAGGGCCCAGCCCCGCCTTCAGAGCCCCTCAGAGCCCCCTCAGAACGTCACGGAAACGGCGACGCGCTTGCCGGACGAAATGTTGGTCGGAATCACATTGCCATCGACCTTTTCCCCGTCCACACTCAGCGACGCAGAGCCCGTGCGCTTGAGCGAGATGTCGTACCACGTTCCACGGAACAGGCGCGTAATGCTCAAGTCAGTGAACGAAGCGGGCAGGTGCGGATCGATCTGCAAGCCCTCGAAGGTCGGCCGGATGCCCAACAGGTACTGGGACACATCCACGAAGGTCCAGGCGGCGGTTCCGGTGAGCCAAGAATTCTTGCCCTCACCCGTCACGGCAGCCTCGGGCCCGGAGACCATCTGGCAATAAACGTAAGGCTCCGTCTTGCGCACGTCGGACTTGTCCTCAACGTAGGCAGGCGCAGTGCGCTTGTACACGTTGAACGCCTCTTCGTCATTGCCCACCACGGCGTTGGCGATGGAGATCCACGGATTGTTGTGGCAGAAGATGCCACCGTTCTCCTTGTATCCGCGAGGATACGTGGAAATCTCTCCGAGCTCGATCTTGTACGTCGAATATGCGGGTGCGAGAATCGCGGTGCCCCAGTCGGTGGTGAGCTTGTCCTTCACCGACGTGAGCGCCTTCTTGGCCTGGCCGTTCTCGGTTCCGATGCCGGCCATCACGCACATTCCCTGAGGCTCGATGTAAATCTGACCCTCGTCGTTGTTGTGTGAACCGACCGGACGCGAGTACGCGTCGTAGGCGCGCACGAACCAATCCCCGTCCCAACCGGCCGTCTCGGCAGCCTGTCGAACCGTCTCGATCGACTCACGCACCGCAGCCGCCTGCGCGATGGTGCGCGAGCGATCAATCCCCATGATGGGAGCGTATTTCTCAAGAATCTCCACGTATTGAGTCCCATACAGGACGAACATGCCGGCGATGAACACCGACTCCGCCACGTCTTCGTCCTTGTTGGACTTCACGGTCTGGAAGCTCTCGCCCGGAGTATTGGTGAAAGCGTTGAGATTGAGGCAGTCGTTCCAGTCGGCACGGCCGATGAGCGGCAGCTTGTGAGGGCCCAGGTGCGTCATGGTGAAGTTCACCGAGCGGCGCAGGTGCTCCAGCAGCGACACCTCGGTGCCGGCGGTGGAGTCGAAGGGAACGTGCTCGGACAGGATCGACACGTCACCGGTCTCCGCGAGATAGGCGTGCACGGCGGCGACCAGCCACAGCGGATCGTCGTTGAAGCCACCGCCGATGTCGGCGTTGCCCTTCTTGGTGAGCGGCTGATACTGGTGCCACGCGGAGCCGTCAGGCAGCTGGGTCGAGGCGATGTCGAGAATGCGCTGGCGAGCGCGATCCGGAATGAGGTGCACGAAGCCCAGCAAGTCCTGATTGGAATCGCGGAAGCCCATGCCACGGCCCGTTCCCGACTCGAAGTACGAGGCGGAACGGGAGAGGTTGAAGGTGACCATGCACTGGTATTGGTTCCAGATGTTGACCATGCGGTCGAGCTTCTCGTCGCCCGAGCGCACCACGAACTTCGACAGTAGCTCGTCCCAGTACTGCTTGAGCTCGGCGAGCTTGGTCTCCACCCGCGCGTTGGTCGACAGCTCGTCAAACAGCTCATGCGCCGGAGTCTTGTTGATGATGCCAACCTTGGCCGGGTCCTCGGAGTCTTCCCACTTGTGCGCAGAATCGACCTCGATGTAACCCAGGACGAAGATCAACGTCGCCTTCTGCCCTGCGGCGAGCTCGAGGCGAACGTGCTCGGCGGCGATAGGAGACCAGCCGTGCGCTACGGAGTCCTTGGACGTGGCCGACGCAATGACGTCGGGGCGGTCCCAACCGTTGAACTTGCCGAGGAAGGTGTCGCGATCTGTGTCGAAGCCAACGGTTTCGTGGTTTACCGCGAAGAAGGCGTAGTGGTTGCGACGCTCCTTGAATTCAGTCTTGTGATACACGGTGGTGGACGCCTCGGAGCGCTCGACCTCGACCTCACCGGTGGAGAAGTTGCGCTGGAAGTTGGAACCATCGTCGACCGCGTTCCACAGGCACCACTCAACAGCACCCGTCACGTCGAGCGTGACGGCTTCAGAGGAGGTGTTGGTCAGCTCGAGACGGTTGACCTCGGCGTGGGTCTGCAGCGGAACGAACGCAGTCAATTTCGAAGCGATGTGATTCTTCGACGCCTCAAAGACCGTGTAGCCGATGCCGTGGCGGCACTTGTACTCGTCGAGTTCCTCCCGAGCAGGCAGGAAGGTGGGAGACCACGTTGCCGTAGGCCGGCCATCCTTGCCGATGGTGGAGAGGTAATACGAGCGTGCGCCGTTGTCCCCCGGCACGCCGTTGTAGCGATAGCGGGTGATGCGACGCAGCTTGGCGTCGCGGTAGAAGTCGTAGCCGCCACCCGTGTTGGAGATGAGGCCAAAGAAGTCCTCGTTGCCCAAGTAGTTGATCCACGGCAGAGGAGTCGCCGGGGTATCGATGACGTACTCGCACGCCTCATCGTCGAAATGACCGTATTTCATGTTTCTCCTTATTGAAATCTTTCGTCAGTCTATTGCAGATCACCATCGTTGGCACGCTCTTGAGCGCGCTGGCGCGCTAGTCCTCCACCAACACGTCTTCCAGCGGGAAGTTCCGCCCCATCCACAGCGCGAAGAGCTGCATCCAGCTGGCCGCCCCGGGCTCATCGCCATATCCGTTGGGGATGGAGCTCTCGGCGGTGGCGAGCGCCAGGCCGTGACCACCCTTGGGGTAGAGGTGAACCTCCACGGGAACGCCGTGGTTTTTGCAGGCGAGCGCGAACAGCGTCGTATTTTCGACCGGCACGAGATCGTCGGTCATGGTGTGCCACATGAACGTCCGGGGAGTGTCTTCATCCACTTGATTTTCCAGCGATACCTCGCGCAGGGCCGCAGCGTCGTTCGCCGCATCTCCCAGGAGCTCCGTGAACGAATCGCGGTGGGCGAATTCGCCCGAGGTGAGCACAGAATATCCGAGCATGAGGCCGTTTGGCTTGATCTGTTCGGCCTGGAATCCGGCGTCGCGCAGACGCTTCTTATTCCACATCGTCGCCAGGCTCGCCGCCACGTGCCCGCCCGCGGAAAAGCCCGCAATCACGATCTTGTCGGGGTCGATATTCCACTCCCGCGCGCGACGGCGCAACAGTGCGAGCGAGGCCGCCGCCTGCTCAAGTGCCACCGGGAAGCGCGCGGGTGCGCACGAATACCGCAGGATAAAAGCGTTGTACCCCAGGCCGACCATGCGCTCGGCGATGGGCTCGGCCTCGCGATCCGTCACCCAGGAGTAGCCGCCGCCGGGGCAAATCAGCACCGTGGGACGCACGCGGTCGGGATGCATTTCCGCGGAGTTCTCGATGACGTACCCGGTGAGCTTTCCGCTCTCACCGGTCGTACTTTTCACACTTTCATTTACCAGGAACATTGACCCCTCATCCTCACCTGCCGGCGACGAATCCCGGCGCCCAAAGGCCCCGAAATCCGTCACAGACGGTATATCACCGTATATCTGTATCAATTACTTGAGAATCACAACGCCGAAGCGTTCGAGCGTCAGCGTCGACTCCGCGCCACCACCGACCTCACGGCCCGTCAGCAGATCTGTGCGCGGCGCAGCCAGGCGCACCTCGCCTCCCTTGCCGGCAAGATCGATGACGAACGTGTAGCGCGTGCCGTCACCTGCCACGCGCGTGGTGACTTCGAGCCCATCCGTCACCGTGACATCGCTCGCCTCCCCCAGCTCGGAGGCGCTCAGTCCTTCCACGAGGCGGTCGATCACGCTCGCGATGGCGGCGGTGTCCGGCATCGTCGCGACGTAATAGCCGCGGCCCTCGCCGAAGTCGTGTTCCGTCACGGCTGGAGCGCCTGCGTAATAATCCTGACCGCCGTAGGTGGCGAGAACCCGAGTATCTGAATCCACCTGTAGCACATCGCACAGAATGGATCCCGACGCCGCGCGGTCCGCGCCAGCACCTGCAAACTCGAGAGGCACGGAGACGTCGGGCGCCACGGCGTCCGTCTCCTCGGCCCACACGCCGAAGATGTCGCGCAGCGGCGAGGGGGCGCCCCCCAGGTGACAGACGTCGTCCTCGTTGGTAATCGAACTCATCGTCGTCGCAAGCAGCCGTCCGCCTCCGCGCACGTAGCTGCGCAGGTTCGCGGCCGTCGCCTCGTCCACCATGTACAGGCACGGCGCGAGCACGGCGGCGTAGCCGCTCAGATCTGCGGTTTTGCGCACCATGTCGACCGGAATGTGACGGCGATACAGCTCGGCGTAATACCGGTTGACCTCAGTGAGGTAGTCGAGGCTCACGGACGGGCCGACGCTGCCGAGCATGCCCCACCACGACTGCCAGTCGAACACGATGGCGACGCGGGCGGCGAGGTTCGAGCCCTCGATCTGAGTTCCAAGCCCGCCCAGTTCGGCACCCAGCTGGGCCGTCTCACGGAACACGCGGGTGTTACTCGTCCCGTCGTTCTCGATGATGGCGCCGTGGAACTTCTCGCAGCCCGCCTGGGAGCGGCGCATCTGGAAGAACTGAATGGTGTCGGCACCGTGCGCCATGGCCTGGAAGCTCTGGGCGCGCATCTGACCGGGCCGCTTCAGAGAGTTGAAGGGCTGCCAGTTGGCACGGCTCGGCGTCTGTTCCATGAGCATGAAGGGGGCCCCTTTGAGCCCGCGCATGAGATCGTGCCACATGGCGATGGCGCTGGGAGCGGTGTCGTAGCTCGGATAGCAGTCCCAAGACACCACGTCGAGATCCTTGCCCCACTCGAAGTAGTCGAAATCCTTGAAGTCCAGCATGAAGTTTGTGGTCACGGGGGTTTCGGCGTCGTACTTGCGAACGGCGTCGGCCTCGAGCTTGTAGACGCCACGCATTGCGTCTGACATGAACCGGCGGTAATTGAGCGTCAACGCGGGCAGGAGCGACCTGTTTTCATCGACGGCGTCGCCGAGCTCGTTGGGAGGAAAGATCTCCTCGAAAGAATGGTAGGTATGGCCCCAGAAGTTGGTGGTCCACGCCTGGTTGAGCGCCTCGATAGTCTTGTACCTCGATTGCAGCCACACGCGGAAGGCGGCGGCGCAGTTGTCGCAGTAGCAGTACCCGCTCATCTCGTTGGAGATGTGCCAGCACACGAGGTTGTCGAGGTGGGCGTAGCGCTTGGCGATGAGGCCCGCGAGCTTGGGGGCGAACTTGCGGTACGTGGGGCTGGAGGGGCAGGCGTTGTGGCGACCGCCGTGACGATGCCTGCGCCCCTGAAAATCGACGCGATTGATGTCGGGATGCTTGAGCGTCATCCATGCGGGAAGTGCACCGGTCGAGGTCGCCATCACAATGGTGAGTCCGGCCTTCGTGACCGTGTCGACGATGTCGTCGAGCATCGTGAAGTCGTAGGTGTCCTCATCGGGCTGACCCGGCTGCAGAAGTGCCCACGAGAAGACGTTGAGCGTCACCGAATTGACGTGCGCCTCTTTCAGCAGTCGCATGTCCTCGTCCCACGTCTGACGCGGCCACTGCTCCGGGTTGTAGTCTCCGCCGAAAAGAATCGACGTGCCCGCTGTTGGCATCTTTGCGTTCGTCATCGCAATCACATCCTTACATAGGGTCGTGCTCAAACTAAAGCGCGCCCACCCGACTTGCGCCGAGTAAGCGCGCCTCACTCATATTTAGCTATCTTCGGTTGTACGCTGCCGTGCGAACTACTTCACCGCTCCAGCCGACAGACCGGACTGCCAGTAACGCTGCAGGAAGAAGAACGAGATGATCAGCGGGACCACCGCCACGAGCGAGCCCGTGATGATGTAAGAATCCGGCAGACCACCGCCCACCGAGGAGTCGCCACTCATCTTGAGCCAGAGGTTCAGGCCCACGGTCAGCGGGTAGTTCGAGCGGTCGGACAGCATGATCAACGGCAGGAAGTAGTTGTTCCACGCACCCACCAGCGAGAACAGCAGCACCGTGACGAATCCTGGAGACAGCAGCGGAAGTGCAATCTTCCAGAAGATCTTCCAGTGGCTCGCACCGTCGAGCTTTGCCGCCTCGACCAGCGAGATCGGGATGGACTGCTGTGCGTAAATGATCATGAGGTAGAGGCCGAACGGGAACGACAGCTGCGGTATGATGACCGCCCACATCGTGTCGACCAGTCCGATCTGCGAGTACATGAGGAACAGAGGAATCGTGATGACGGTGGTCGGAATCGACATGAAGGCCAGGGTGACGGAGAGCAGCAGCTTCCTGCCAGGGAACTTCATGACGGCGACCGCGTAGCCAGCGAAGGCGGCGATGACCGTGGAACCCAGTCCCACCACCACTGCGTAGATCACGGTGTTGAGGAGCCACCGGCCGTAGATTGCGCCGTTGTAGCTGAAGGTTCCCACCAGATTCTGCCAGAGCTGGAATCCGCCGTTCTTGGAATTGGCGAACCACAGTCCGAAGGAGTTGTAGAGACCTCCGTTGGATTTCGTGGAGGCGAAGAGCAGCCAGAAGAGGGGAATCACGCAGTAGGCGGCCATGAGGAACATGATGATGTGCAAGACCCAGCTCGAAACACGCTGGCCCTTCGTCATCTTCGGAGCCTGCTCGTTCTTGAGCTTATTGCGATAGTTCCTCTGAGAGGCTTTTGCGTTGCGCTTGTCGCGGCGGCTCAGCCCTGCAGACGTTTGGGGCTGTGTGGATTGCGCTCCAGTGGGCGTTGCAGTTATATCAGTCATTTTCGCTCCACTTGTCTCCGATGAACTTCACGATGCCGATGACGATCATGGTCACCAGACCAGCGACCAGCGAGACGGCAGCTGCGTAGTTCACGTTTTGACCCTTGAAGGCCAAAGTATAGGTATACATATTCGGCGTGTACGACGAGTTGATGGCGTCTGGTGCAATTGCTTGCAACAGGTTCGGCTCGTTGAACAGCTGGAAGGCGCCGATGAGGCAGAAGACCACGGTCATCACGATCGATCCCTTGATTGCCGGAATCTTGATGGACCATGCAATGCGCATTTCGGAGGCGCCATCGAGGCGGGCGGCTTCGTAGAGTTCATCGGGAATGGTGCGCAGCGAGGAGTAATAGATGAGCATGTTGTAGCCCATGAAGCCCCAGACCACGATGTTCATGATGGCGAACATGATGAGCTGACTGCTCAGCAGATCGGGGGACTTGCCACCGAAGAGCTGGAAGAACTGACCGACGAGGCCGTAATCCTGGCCGTAAATGTAGCTCCACATCAGTGCTGCGACAACGCTGGGCACTGCGTAAGGAAGGAACACCAAAATACGTGGGACCGCGACGTGCTTGATGCGGCCGGAGTCCAGAATGAGGGCGGCAACCAGCGCCAGGATGACCACAATTGGCACCTGGATTACTGCGTAGATGCTGACCCTTCGGAAGCCCTGCCAGAAGGTGGGATCCGTGAAAGCCTGGACGTAATTGGAGAAGCCGACAAATGCGGTTCCGCCAATCATCTTTGTCTGGAAGAAGCCCAAGTACAGAGCGTACAAGAGCGGCAAAATGGTGCCGAACAGGAACACCACCACGTAAGGGGTAGAGAAAGCCAGGCCGCTCCACTCCCACCTTTCCTTCCTGCCTTTTTCCTTCTTACGGCCGGAAGTTCGTGCAGGATGCACCTTTCCGCCGTCTACTGTCGCACTGTGTGCCACGACATGCCTCATTCCTAAATTCAAATTCAAGGGGCCGTGGCTGTCGGCTCGTGCCGCACCGCTGCACTCCTGCATTGCTGCACTTACGTGTGCGGTGTGCGGTGTGCGGTGTGCGGTGCGTGGTGCGAGCCGGCAGCCAAAGTCATACTGCCATTTACTTACTGCTTGACTACTGGACTACTTGCTTCTACTTGTTTTCCGTAACGGTGAAGCCCTGAGCCTTCGCGTACTTGACCAGCTTGGTCTGCCACTTGCCGATGGCGTCGAAGATCGAGTCACCGGAGGTGTAAGTAGGAACCACGATGTCGTTGTACTCGTTGACGAACTCCTGGTTGAACGGAAGCGTCGACCAGTTGGTGTTCACGAGCTTTGCGGCGTCGAAGTAGACCTTGTTCACAGCCTGACCACCGAAGTACTTATCGGTGACAGCGGCCTGAGTTGCGTCATTCTGGTAAACCTTGGCGGCGGAGAAGATGCCACCCTTGGTCACGAGCGTGTTGACGGCGGTCTTGTCGGAGCTGATGAAGTTCATGAAGGCAACGGCCGCGGCCTGCTTGTCCTTGGAGGTCACGTTCTTGGTGAGCGCGAGCATGGAACCACCGGAAGTGGAGGAGCGTGCAGTGCCCTCCCAGGACGGAGGAACCTCAACCTTCCACTTGCCCGAGAGGCTCGGGTACATGGACTTGAGGAGTGCGCCACGCCATGCACCGTCGAGGTAGGTGGCGTAACGGCTCTTGTTCATGGCCTGGTTGAATTCAGAACCAGCGGAAGAGATCGGCTGAAGAACGCCTTCCTTGATGCAGCGCTGGATGAAGTCTGCAACCTTCTTGACCTTGGCATTCTGCATGTCGAAGGAGAGGTTCTGGACGTCTTTGACGTTCCACGGCTCGGAGTCCGCGTAGTCGAGGAAGTTGGTGAGGTTGCGAGGATCCGCGAGATCGACGA
>JALCOX010000007.1 GCA_022649925.1 Bifidobacteriaceae bacterium
TCTTTGAAGTCGACCTCGTAAGACATTTTTCTTCTCCCTCAGTGGTGAGTTGATGCACGAGTGAGACAACAGTATGGCGAAGCGGCTGTGCGGTCAAGGGCACATGGCCGGCCTGCACGAAGCGCATGCGGCGACGACACCGGTGGTCTTCATACAAGACTCGTTGTATCATTAATGGTTGTTGGCCCTCTGGCTCAATGGTTAGAGCAGCGTCCTTTTAAGTCGTGGGTTGTGGGTTCGAGTCCCACGGGGGCCACTTTCGAGTCCGAGGAAGTCGGACAGCACGAAGTAACGCGGTGTACTAATGCCCATTCTTTGAAGAGTCTCATTTCTTTGCTGCATCAGCGTATCGTCCATGAGAACCTCCGGCTGCACATGGAAATGATTGGCCGCCTTGACGACGTCAATGATTGAGAAATGGCCCTTCATGAGTTTGACATTCGCAGCCTGCTGCGTAATTCCCCAGGCATCAGCGAGAATCCTCTTGGGCTCATTCTGGATTTGCAGCATGGTCTGAAGATTGAATCGGATTACCTCTTCCATATATTCCGGATCGGTAGTGCCCTCAAGCCCAGGATGTACAGATACTGCGGTCATTTCTCAACCCCAATCACGATAGTAAAAGCTACTTTTCAAGTATTGCACTGATTTGTGTACAGTCAAACTTTGCGCTATCTTTAACAACTAGAGATTGTATATCAAATAGAAAGATTGTGATATGAATGATACCAAGATGAAGAGGTGGGCTCGGGAGAATCATTTCTCTTATGCTTTCCTGGCTTCTGAGACCGGTCAGACGGCGTCGAATATGAATCAGAAGATGAACGGCATCGTGAATTGGCAGGCGTCAGATTGCCGATATTTTGCGCGCGTACATGGTCTTTCCGCTGATTTCGTGTTGGGTACAGACAGGCTTCTGGACGTGCGGAACGTGGATTCCAGTCGTTTCGATTTCACCGGTTCCACGGGTCGCGTTGAGGTAGGCCTGACGTGTTGGGCGACTGCGAGAGACCGGAAGGACAAGGTGACTCCGACCGCGACGCTGTTGTATGCCATTGATCTGCCCCATTGGGGATGGACGTTCACCCTGTCGCCAGATTCCCTGCGAGCGTTGGGCGAGTTCCTCGTGCGTCATGCGGCCGAGGCGGACAGGCTGCTGGATCGGTATCGGTCCTCGTCGGAGGACCCCGCGCTCTGCGGTGGGCAGCAGTTCTATTGGTCTCAGGTCCTTGAGGGGGAATCGGACGGCGAGAGAAATGCCTAGACTTCGTATACTCCCTCCGGGAAGGGCATCGACTTGGTTGGATCGTCGGTCCATTTCGTCGAGATATTGTGTCGATGATACTGACTGGCGATATCCTCCCCGAAGTATCTTTTCGTCTTCTGCCAATTCCCCGGCGTCTGACTCGTTCCCTCCGGGTTATTCTGAAGACCGCAGAAGTAGGTCTTGTCCGCTTCCTCGACATCCTTCAGATAGATACGCGGTAGATCGGACGCAGTGCGTATTCGATGGTTCCGCCAATTCTGCGGTACCGTCTGTGATTCTCCTTGGGCGTGGAGGAGGAATTTACTGGGATGGAAGGGCTCCCCTCTGCCCGACTTTCCCAGTTCGAGGATGTCCCGCAGACCCACGTACTTCCCATAGAGAGTGTAATCCGCGTAGAGCATCCCTCCATGGCTCCTGTGGACCTGATAAATGTTCGCCCATGTTCTGTGGTCGTTTTCCTCGCGCGGGATGAACGTGACGATCAGGGGCGCGTATGACCTGCCTTCAGAGTCCTCTTCAATCAATTCGTTGATGAAGACCGCCTCGAAGGTGGCGGGGCCGTCGGTGAATCGCCATTTGAATCTTTTGGCGTGATCGAATTTCTCGTACACCATCTCGGCCACGTACGTGAGGCCTGGCAGGTCCATGGTTCTTCTCCTTCTTTCCGCATCCGCTGGGGTTTCGCATATTTCAGCTTACGAAGGGAGGGAGATTCAAACAATTAAAGAAATCCCTCTTCGGATTGCCGTCCGAAGAGGGGCACCACTTTTGCCTATTTTGCTGAAAGGATCAGCATGTTTGATATTACTGTCACCAGCTTGGAGAGTCCTGTGGATTCTTCTAACGCTTATCGTAACCACACTTTTCCAGAACACCGTCCGGCGTCGATCACAGTGAATCTCAGGCGTGTCATGGCCCACGAAAGTGACGTTCATGATGATGTCGTTGTTCTGCAGCATGGCCGTCGCTTCAGTATCCGCACGGATTGCATGCCTTCCTCTTTGAGAAAGCTCCAGACCACGGGCCTGCCGATCGGACGAACCATCGATCTTCTGTTGCTCCTGGCGCAGCACGGTCTGGTCATCTCGTCGGATCTGATCGATCTGCTGATGGTGATGGAGCAGCATCCCGCGATGGGAGACGTGCAATGATTAACGATCCAGAATTGGAACACAGGCTAGATACGATCCGGCGTCTTCGAGCATTGGCCAGAGATCCTGGAGCATCACCCGCAGAGGCGCAGGTAGCTTACTCGAGAGCACAGAAGTTGATAGATAAATACTCGATTGAGGATTGGCAGCTTGATGAGTCTGTACTAAAGAAAACTATAAGGTTTGATGACACTCACACCAATGACGAACAAGACATATACCTGGACATCATTCGCGCAGCCCAAGAGGCAAAACACGAAAGCGAAAATCTCCTCCGTAAGGCCATGGTTGAGCTGCTAACCGGGATGGTTATGTTTGGCCTTGTTGCGGGAGTCATGCAGTTGCTTGATCCTGGCATCCACACGGTTCTGGAAACTCTTTTCGACTTTCTTTTATTGGGTTCCGCCCTCCTCTCTGTGGCTTTGCCTCTGCGCACTCTCGTCTGGGCGATGCGGCGGCACCTGCTCGCTCATCAATTGTTCAACGAAGTTGAGCATGAGCGTTCTCTGAGAACGGGAGGCCTACGATGAACAGCACGAATCGTCACCGTTGGAGTTTGTTGCTATTCAGTTTGCGCTGGTTGGCGTTTTTCGGTCCTATTTTCGCGGTCGCGGGGCTGCTGAAGTTGGTTTTCTTTTTGTTCGGTGTCTCAGTGTCGTATTGGTTGGCGCTGTTGATGGCCCCAGTGATTGGGCTGATCGTTTTACTGCCGTGGATGGTATGGGAAATAGCGCATGCGGAAGGGGGCTCACAATGAGTGTTCAGGCGATGACGTGGGCGTTGCAGAAGGCTCCTGTGGGTTCTCAGTATTTCGCGCGTCTGTTGTTGGCCACATTGGCGGATTATGCGCATCCTGACGGTACGGCGGCGTTCCCCTCCGTCCCTACGCTGATGGATCAGCTGGAGTGTTCTGAGTCCGTGCTGCGCAAGTCCCTCAAAGCTCTGGAGTCCCAGGGCATCATTCGCCGTGGGGATCAGTCGTTGGTGGAGAGGTATGCCCCAAACAGAAGGCCGGTGGTGTGGGATCTGTGCATGGACGTCACTTCGAATCCACTGCTCGACCGCCAGAAGGAAGCGCACGAGGAGCGCATTGCGTCGAAGAAGGAGCAGGAATCCGAGTCCCGGGATTCTTGGGGTGTAAATAAAACACCCCAAGAGAAACGTTGTGATTCCAGTGATTCTGATTTTAGGGGTGTAAATAAAACACCCCAGACTGGGGTGTACGAAAACGGTTTTAGGGGTGTACGAGAGGACGGTTTTGGGGTGTACGGTGGTACACCCAAACCAATAACTAAACCAACTACTAAACCCAAATACCCCTCTCCCCCTACGGGGGATCTCCCCACAGGGGAGGATCTCTCCGAGGATTTGGATTTCGAAGCTAAGCGAACAGCCCTGGAGGTTCTCAAGGCCTCGAAGATGCTGGACGTCGACGTCAATATCGAAGCTCCGTCGCGCAGGGCGGAGGCGGCACTGCGGAGTTTGGACGCGCTTCACGGGTCCGATGAGGTGCGGACGGTTTTGACGTGGGCTCTCACCGATAATTTCTGGCTGCCGGTTTTCCGTAAGGGTTGGCGTCGCATCATCGCGAATTTCGAGACGATGCAGCTGCAGCACTCCGTAGCGGAAGCCAAGACCGCGCGCAAGCAGGCTCCGGAGCCGAAGCGTGAGGCGTTCGTGGTGACCGAGGCGTGGGTTGATTCTCTCGTGGCGCGCTTCTCCGATCCCGGCACAGGCCTGCGCTTCCGCAGGCGGCTTCTGGAGGCGATCGACTCGGGCACGTACGGTCATCCGAAGATCGCGGCCATGAGCCTGCTGTCCGATTTCGAGGCCGAGCAGAGCGGAGAGACTCCGGCCGAGCCCTCTCGGGTCCACAATTTCCGGCCCGTCTCGAGCGGGGTGGTCGCATGAGCGCCACAGGTCAATTCAGGAAAACAGCCGCTGGCGCTGCGGACCAGTGGAAGGACCACGCGCTGTGCGTACCGATCCTGAGGGCGAATCCAGAGTTGTTCGACCGCCTCTGGGGTTTTTCAGATCCAGTCGATCGTGATTTCGTGCTCGTGGGTAAGAAAATATGCGGCGAATGCCCGGTGCGTGAGGAATGCCTCGCAGAGGCGATTGTTGATCATCGAGATGAGGGCATCTACGGTGGATTTTCCCTCAGCGAGCGAAAGTACGCTGCGCGGATTCTCGAATCGGCAGGACTCATGGTACGCGATAACCAGTGGGCTGGACGCACCGATCGGATTTCCGTCATCGTTGACTATCTGCGCTCCACGCCCTCCCTCTACGAGGATGTGCGAGTGATGTCGAATCGTCTCAAGCGACGCAAGACATACAACTACATCCCCCGCCGACGGAGCTTCTCAAGCCGGCTTCGTCGCCCCTCTACTGCCGCCATGATGCCGCTCTTCTGAAAGGAAAAGAAATGAAACTCTCCGGGACTCTCTCCTTCGTTCTGCGCAATTGGCGCAATTGGGGATGGATGATCGCCCATCCACTCACCTTCCATCAGTGCCTCTCACTGGGCATGTTCGACGATCCACGCGATAATTCCGGTTCCTTCGCCGACCGAGATGTAGCGCCTATGGGATCGGTTTGTCTGGGTAGTCCCTCATTGCCCTGCGAGCATATGACACCGCATAGTGCAGCCTGCTCACGCGATGCCTCGTGCGGTACTTCTTCGGCAGCCTCAACGGCCTCTTCGATTGAGGATGAATCTTACCGGCAAAGTCCTGAACAATGAAGACCTCTTTACCAAGGCGTGTCGGAGTCATCGTCCAGCCGACGGTGATCCATGAGACGTCCGCATCCGGGGATTCGTGTATGAAGAACGTCCTTGATTCAGAGGAGGCGATCTTCGGGAAGTGCGTGGTGATTCCCGCAGGGTGGTTATCTCTGTTCCCTGATTTTTCGAGTGCGGGATCCGAGGCCATAAGGTTTACCGTGCATCCATGGCCCCATATGCGGACGTCGTATGCGTCCCCGTCACCATCGTTAATGAGGGTGACAACCCGGTCCGCCGCCGACATCTTTCCAGCATTCTTGAGCCTCCTCACACCATCGACAGCTCCTTCCACGTCACCGTTATTCAGCATGAAGAACCATGATGCCTGCGGGCGGTTTCGTCGCCGTGACCACGCGCCGAGCCCTGAGGATACAACCGCTATGAAGGCTGCCGCCCAGGTGGCGAGGTCTCCGAGATTCAAAGAGATGTTCATGTTTGTAATCTACGCCAGTTTTTATAGAAAGTATGTAATACTACCAGTAGTGTGGTAGTATATAAGTAATTCAAGTAGTGTAGTAGTACAGAAGGAGAAGAGAATGAGGATTGCTTTGATGAACGCGAAGGGCGGGGTTGCGAAGACCACGTCCAGCATGTATCTCGCCGCCGCGGCGAGCCTGCGTGGTGAGCGTGCCGTGGTGCTGGATGCGGATCCGCAGTCGAGCGCGAGTCTGTGGGCCGACATGGCGTCCAATGATTCGGGTGGCGTGGGGTTCGATGTGGTGCCTGCGAACATCTCCTCGCTTCGCCGCCCCTGCGAGGAAGGCGCATGGGAGTTCGTGGACGCTCCCCCGTCGGGCAGGATCCTGGAGACTGCGATCGCATCGGCTGATTTCGTGGTCGTGCCGACCTCAGATTCTCCGATGGACCTGCAGCAGGCATGGAGCACGCTGGACGCCATTCACGGCAGCCGTCCTGCGGCCGTGCTGATCGTTCGCGCCGAGAGGGGTACGCGGGCCTACGTGGAGACGGTGCAGGCCCTGGACTCCGCTGGGACTCCTCGTTTTGAGTCGGTGGTGTTCAAGCGCCAGGAGATAAAGAAGAGCATCGGGGAACGACCCGAAAAGCTGTTTGAGTACGCGGAGGTTTTCGCGGAATTGCGAAGGGAATTGCATGAAGGGTGACAGTGGCTATAAGCCGGTCAAGCGCAATGTGGAGTCGATGGACGATGTTTTCCGAAAGGACGACGCGGAGGAGAGCGAGGAGCCGTGGCTGGTGACATCGGTCAAGATGCGCAAGAGCACCAGGACCAGGCTCAAGATCTACGCACTGGAGCATGACACGACGATGCAGGACATCATCGACCGGCTGGTGACCGATTTCCTGGAGAACGAAAACAAATAGGCAATACTACCTACCTACAGCACTACTAGACGTATTTCAGTATTTGAGAGGAACGGATTGATATGAGAGACGAAGAGAAGACGGAAACGGTTGAGTTCGAACATATTCCGGACGAGACAGGACAATCGCAGAGCGCGGGCGGGCATAGGAAGCTGATCATTGGCATCATCGTTACCGTGGTCGCGCTGGTCGGACTCGGTGTTGGCGGTTGGCTGTTGTGGTCGAACCACCAGCACGCTTCCGCGATAGAGGACTGCCAGCAGGCTATCACTAAGCTCTCCTCCGCAAACAAAGCCCTTACTAAGGCTAAGGCTAAAGCTAAGGACGAAGCGAAGGTTACGGAGAAGCAGGTCGCGGACCGGAACACGGTCATCGCATTGAAGGCGATCATGTCGCTCACCGAGATGAAGGCGAAGCCCGGTGCGTGCGCGGCCAGCACGTCGACGTCGACGCTCGCGTCGAACGCGAAGGCGCTCAACTCCGCCGCGGAGAACGAAGTCAGCGGCGCGAAGTTGGTCACATCGAACGCGAAGGCAGTTGCAGCATCCAAGGAGAAGCAGGATTCGGCTGTGGCGACCACCGCGCTAGAGGACTCCATTGCGGCAGCACAGAAAACCAGCGACTCCAGCAAAGGTCACGTAAAGTCCGGCGACAAGACACGCTCCGCACTAAGCAAGGAGCTCACGGCCGCCAAAAAACTGATCAAAGACTCTGACGCATCGTCCACAGATCTCACGGCCGAGAAATCCAAGCTCGACAAGGCCAAGAAGGCCGTTACTGCCGCTGTGGACTCAAAAAAGAAGAGCATCACCCCAAAGAAAGCACCAGCTCAAAAGTCTTATACGTCAGGTTCAACTAAGAGCTACAGCACACCAAAGAATTACACCTCGGGTTCAACCAAGTCATACAGTGGAAGTGGATCAACCCGGCGTTACAGTACTCCCAAAAGAAGCTACACCCCTCAAAAAAGGAGCTACACGGCACCCAAAAAAAGCTATAGCACACCAAAAACAACTGCCCCACGAACGAATTCCTCTAATGGAACTTCGCGGCAGCAACGGCTCAATAGTCTTCTCAACCAATTGAATAAGAGGACGACCAATAAATCTTGTGCGTCTGGTGGGTATTGCCCTATTGGCTGAGTCTTGTATCAGTAGACCTCATGCTGCGACACGCCCCTTGATTCTGCGGAATCGAGGGGTTTTGTTTTTGCCGGACGGTAACCCGGAAAATCCTGCTTATTGTTTCCGCGATCCTGATAGTCAGGGTCTGGGATTCCCTCCCTTCTCCTCTCAAACAGATGGGGGACATGGCTTCTCACCATGTCTCCCATCACTCTCTGAGAGCAGAGATCACGAGGGTCTTCCGAGAGAAAACATTATGGAGGAGAAGAATGCGCATTCTTTCCGAAAAACATGGGGGCGCAAAGGCGGCAAAGCGGTCAATTGCCGTAGCGGTCGCCGCTGCAACCCTGTTCAGCGGACTGACGCTTGCGTCCGCAGCTGGTACCGGTGATGGTACGGGTGGTGGCGGAGATAGTGAGGGCGCCACGGGTAACGGTCAGGGACAGGGCCAGGTGGATTGGTGGGCGGCCGATAATCTCGGTGCGCCGACTGCAGCCAATGCGGCGGCGGTGCTAGAGTCTCATGGCATTCACACGGCGACCGACGGTCCTGCAGCACTGCAGGAGTCAACGAGCGAGGCCCTCGCCCAGTGCGAGGCGCGATATAAGGCGTCGGGCGCTGCCGGTAAGGCTAACTGCCGGTTGTTCGCCATTGGTGTCGTTCACACACCTGGTACTCAATGGGGTGACATGTTCAACGGCCACACCGCCGACCTGGACCAGCTGGCATGGCTCACGGCATATAACAACCAAGTGGCGTCCAAAGGATACAAGCACAAGGGTGTGGCGTACAAAACCACCGATACCTTTAGCGACGGTAAAACGACCATAAATTCTATGGCTGCAGAACATACTGCTGGTGGTAGAAAGAGTTCGGTGATTATCGTTCTTGCTCAGAATGAGCCCCAGAAGATTTCCTCATACGATCTTTCTGTGTCGACGAAGCAGGCTGGTGGTTTCACTAAGGCGGGTGGGACTGCTGCGGTTCACGATATGATTACGACGTCGAACTCGTTGAAGAAGAACGAGAACGTCAAGGCGACGGCGTGGTTGAACTGGGATGGTTACACCGCCAAGTCCACGGTCCAGAAGAAGGCCTCGAAGGCCATGACTTTGAAGACCAACAAGGCGGGTCAGGCCTCCCCGTCGTTCAAGCCCTCTGATTTTGGTTGGACTGAGTGGCCTGCGGGACGTTACTGGTATGACGTTGTCGTTGCCAAGCAAGGCGGCATGAGCAAGAAGGTGGATACCGCGAACCGTGTGAAGGCGGAGTCGTGGACGTCTACTCCCCCGACTCCCACCAAGGTGCTGACCGATGGTAACGGCAAGGATCTGGACGCGGACTCTACTTTGGCTGCTGGTGATTACGCTCAGGCGGTTGTGGGCGCGCACAGTTCTGGCGCTGAGGACATGTGGTTGTCCGACACGGTTTATACCAAGGACATTTATTTCGGTTCGGCTACGAAGGATGACACTTCTCGGGTCTATGTGACCGACCCCAACGGTAAGAAGGTCGCGGCGACGATTTCGGTCGATGACTCTGTTGCTGGACAGCGCACGGTCATGGCTCACGTGGATACGAATACCACCATGATCGGCAATTACCAGCTCCACGTGCCCGAGTACGCGAAGGCCACCGGCAAGGACTACACGGTCCCCGACACTGGTAGGGTCTGCTACGCTCAGGCTGGATCAAATTGCCAGAACACGGACAAGAAGATTGTTCCGAAGAAGACTCCGACGCCGGATAAGGCGTGGGTCTTGGACGCTAAGGGTGCTTTGACTACCTCAGACGAGGGTTGGACGAACACGAAGGGTGTGGACACTAAGACTTTTGTTCCTGGTATGCCTGTTTCGGCTGTCGTCAACGGTCGTTTCCCCAAGGGGTTGGTTCATGATCTAAATTCCTACACGATTACTGATGACTGGACTTCGGCTGCGAAGTATGTTGATTTCACTGATGCTTCTAGGGCACGGGTTTATGTTGACGGCGTGGATCGTACCGGTGTCTTTGACATCAAGACGGTCGGTACTACCACGGTTGCTACTGCTAAGCCTGAGGAATTAAAAGGCACTGCTGGGCTGGCGAAGGCGAAGAGTGTCAAGCTGGTTGTTTCTGGCTCTTTCCGTTCTAGCTATTCGACGAATGCTGTGACGGTGAAACTCACTAACGGTGGTTCGGAGACGTGGAATAACGAGAAGCGTCCAACGAATGATCCGCCCGTGTTTACTTGGACTCCCGTGTTGGATAAGTCCTGGATTAAGAAGTCTGCTGGCGGTAAGTGGATCTCTGCTATCGATCCTTCAAAGAGCAACACTACTGGTGCTGATAATCAAACGTTCCTTGACGGTGACACGGTTGCCTCGACGATTAACGGTTTAGTGCCCGCTAATTTGGGTGAGGCTCCCGATAATCTCACGTTCGTCGATGATTACGTGCACGTTGATTATTTGGTTGACCCTGTCGTCTCGGGTATCAAGGTATATGCCAAGGATGTGACGGACACCACGAAATCCACAGTCACTGACATTCTCACGTCCGGTACGGATGTAACGAGCATGTTCACTATCGCTCACTCCGGTACCAAGATCACGGTTACGGCTAAGCCTGAGTATTTGAAAACCCTCACGAACTTGGCCAAGGGTAAGCAGATCACCACTCTGATCCCGTTCACGGTTAATTATGCGAACGGTGGTGGTGCGAAGCAGGTGCGCACGGACTTTGGTAAGGCTGATGGTGATGAGGTCACGTTCTGCGTGAACCCCGACCAGGGTAAAGCAGGTTCGCAGAAGCTGGTCAACGCTGCCACCGAGACGATCGAGGAGGGGACTGCTGAGTCGAATCAGCCTGGCATCTGCGGCTACGTGCCACCAGTGAAGAAGACAGTAGTTTCCGAGGCATCTCAAGGTGGCGACCAGTCCGACATCAACGGCAAAGGCGTCATGCCTGGTCAGAAGGTTGAGTATGAGCTGACCACGAATCCTCAGATTCCTGCGGCATTGGGATATGACATTACTAAGGTGCAGTTCGTTGACCAGTTTGATGAGTATGTCACTCCTAGTAAGCAAACTTTGGAGATCACTGATTTGGGTACTGGTCGTGTGATTCCTAAGACCGCGTACACCACCACCTGGGATGATGCGAAGCATAGTTTTGTTGCTACGTTCTCTGATGCGTATGTGCAGGCGAACTGGAATGCAGGAAGCAATCCTCGTGTTCTGGTGCGCTTCGAGGTGACTGTAAACACTGATGCTCCTGTGGTGAAGAATTTTGATAACACCTGGGATCTCGTGCTTAATCACTCGATCACACCATCTAACGTGGTCACTAATAAGCCGGTCGATCCGAAGCCTACAAAGCAGGATACGCAGGATGATGCGTCGATTAATATTGATGGTCAGAATGCGTTGCTCGGTGACAAGCTCGTCTACCGTCTCAATCTCGATGCTAGTGATCTGACGGACTCTGCATACCTGGTGAAGCGTTTGGGCATGGTCGATGACTATGACAATGAGTATCTTAAGGCTCTCACTGATGAGGTGAAGGTCCTCGACGCTCAGGGTAATGACGTCACTGCAAAATTCAATATCCAGGATAAGGATGGCGTGCTCTACGCCTTCTTCAAGACGGTGGACACAACGATTCCCGCGACGGGCGAAACCGTCAAAGGTAATCCCCAGCCCACGGACCTGAAGGCCTACTCCGCCAAGAAATTGGATCAGAAGATGTACAACAAGCAGACCGATGATTACGAGACCGTTTACGATCCCGCCATCGATCAGAGCGTTCTGGGCCAGGATTACCAGGTCGTGCTCCCAGTCAAGGTCAAGAAGGTCACCGACGGCTACGTGGTGAAGAACACCGCCACGCAGGTCACCAACAACCAGTCCAAGATCACCAACACGGTCACGAATCCCCTGAAGGAACTCAACCCGAAGAAGGACGTCGTGGTGAACGTGGGAGACGAGTCGGCAAACAACAAGTCGATCTATCTGAACCACACGTTCCTCTACGGTCTGGATAGCTCCATCATCCCGGCCTCCCGCGCGTATCCGAAGGTCACGGATTGGTCATTGGTTGATGATTACGACCAGTCTCACGACCAGTACACGGGCCAGTGGGCCGTGTACGCGACCAATGATGTTCTGGACGCTTCCGGCACCGTGGTGGCGAAGAAGGGCGACATGCTCGCCAGCTCCTCGACCGCGAAAATGGCTGCTCATAATGATTGGTTCACCTTCGTCGAGAAGGACGGAGTCTTCAGCCTGAAGGCTTCCCAGTCTTATCTCGACCTCGTCAGTGCGAACAACACCGGCGAGCAGTCTTGGCGCTTGTACGTGCAGATGACTCGCATCAAGACCGGCGATGTCGTCAACGCGTTCGACGAGACGCTGAACGGTGTTGTGCGTCACTCCAACCAGGTGAAGACGCACACTCCAGACAGCACTCCGAGCATCGATCTGGAGAAGTTTGACGTCAAGAGCGGCCTGAAGAAGGGCGACAGGGACAAGACGTCTCAGGCATTGACGGTGAAGGGTGATACGAAAATTGGTTTCAAGATCACCAACACCGGCAGGGCGACGCTGGGCAAGATCAAGCTCGACGACAAGACCATCGCCGGAAGCGGCACGGTCGAGAAGATCGAGTACCCGGATGATTGGGACACGTTGGAGCTCAAGCCCGGCGAGTCCGTCACGGTGTATGGCGTGCTCAAGGGCGTGAGAGCGGGCGATCACCACACCGACCGCGCTCACGTGACCGGCCAGCCCAAGATTCAGTGCCCCGTCATCGATAAGGACCCCTTCGACGGCGTGAACCCCACTGCAGACGAGTCAAAGACGTGCTGGGACACTCCTGTGGAGGACACCGATGACTGGAACGGCGTCACTGCCGAACCGGTGAAGCCGACTCCTTTGGCTGCGACCGGTACGGATCTTGTAATGCCGACCATGATCACCCTCGTGCTCGGTGCTCTGGGCATCGCCTCGGCGATCATCGTGCGCAGGCCGAAGGCCGCTGCAGTCCATGCTGCAGGGAAGGGAGGCGCCCATAAGGCCTAATCTCTTCTCTTTCTCTCAATGATTACTCAGGGCGGTATCCGGAATTCTCTCTTCCGAGTGCCGCCCCTTCTTAAATGAGTTCAACTTTGGTCGGTTCTTCATTCCACGCGTCCCAGGTGTCCGAGGCTCGATTCAGTACCATGAATCCGAGGATTGCCGTGAATAAAGGACTCATGGCCAATAACTGATTGAAGTTACTTGCAGCAATCACAATCATGCATGTGACCAAGATGGGATAAATCGTCAGCCTTCTGAACTTCCCCGGACTCCCATAGATATTTTTATTCCGTATTCCGATATATAGAGAAATAACACTAAATATCAGCATGAGGAGAACCATGCCGAAGGACGCTAGATGAAAGATCGCAGATTGTGCTGCTCTATTATCATTTGCTATCGTCCCATTCCAGTCAGCGAATACTATCAGGCTATAAATCAGATACCACGCAATTTCCAGACCGAACGCTACCCAATATCCCCACCATCGATCATTCGATAGTTTCGTACCAATACCAAGTGACACGGCCATCACGACCAATACCGCGAATGACACGAAATATTCGAGCGGATGAACCCACGCAACCGTCCCGAAAGCCGGGGCTCGGAACGCGATAATCGCACTCACCACATAAATCAGCGAACAAAAAGTAATGACAGTCAGGTAATTCTTCTTTTGCTTTTGCCATCTTCCTTTTGTTTCAAGCTCCTCTTCTATCTTTCTTTTCTCCTGAGCACGCCGTTGCGCTTCCATCTCGCGCACTTCTTGAAGCATCTCCTCTTTTCGAGCTTTCGATCGTATCTGTTTTCCACGATGGTTGATCTTTCTCTGCGAATATCGACTTCTCCGTATTGAGGCCATGTATTTCATGTCTTTCTGTCAGTTGAACTAGATAGCTGTCATAAGCGCTGGCATTATTGTTATCCATTTTTTGAGATTAGTTCCGTTGTGATTGTCTGCTTTGTTTTTGCCGGACGGTGTTTCGTGTTTTTGGGGTGAACCTGTTCTCGTACTGCCTATTGGGCGTTGTTAGAGAAAGGGTCAGGAAGATGGGTCTTTTGAATACGGTGTTGGATTTGTTCGTGAAGTTCGCCACGATTGGTGGTGGTTTGTGGCTGGTGTGGGGTGCTGTGACGTTTGGTGGTGGTTTGAAGGATCATAATGGGCCGCAGACGCAGAGCGGATTGTGGCAGGTCGTCGGCGGCGCGATGATCATCGCTGCAGCGCAGGTTTTCAATGCGATCGCGATGTGATTTCTTGTGGAGGATCTCTGTGTTTATCTTCTCAATGCGATAGGCGCGGGTGCGTCGGCGAGTACGTTGGACCAGTTGTCGCAGTCGCCGCAGTCGTTTAATTCGGGTTTGTATGACTTGTCGTATCAGATTGCGGATGTGGCGGTCAGGCCGGTGACGAGCGTGTTGTTGGCGGTGATCTTCTCGATCGAGCTGTCGCGTGTCGCGTCGAAGATCGATGGCGACCGTCAGCTCGGGGTGCAGGTCGTCGCCAGCGTGATGTTCAAGTGCACCTTGGTGTTCCTGGCCGCGTCGAACGCGAACCTGTTTCTTAAGGCGATCAATGGCGTTGAGGGTTTCATTGTGGGCCAGATGCAGGCGACCGCGTCGTCCACGGGAACGTTGGGTGCGGCGAAGCTGGGCGACAATCTGCGTTCCTCGATCTCTGCTGCGGGCGTGGTTGGACAGTCGGGGCTCATGGTGCTGCTGTTGCTACCGTTTCTGGCGTCGGTGATCGCGGGAGTGGTGCTCTCCGTGGTGACGTTCATGATCTTCATCCAGTTGGATCTGATGGCTTCCTTTGCGAGTCTGCCGATCGCGTTCATCGCGTCGGAGGAGACGAAGCAGATGGGGATCGGCTTCTTCAAGAGGTATGCGTCGACGTTGTTCCAGGCGGCGGTGCTGTGGTTGGGGATCCTGTTTTATCGCAAGCTCATCGCGACGACGGTGCAGGCGTCGGATCTCAAGACCGCTGGCGACGACCTGTGGGGTTTTGTGATTAGTAATTTCGGGAACTTCTTTTTCGGCGCGATTTTGCTCATTTTCTTGGTGATGGCGAGCTCGTCGACAAGCAAAGCAATTTTGGGGGACTGATTCATGGCGTTGGACATGAAGGTGTACAAGGACCTGACGAGCGTGGAGGCGAAGGTCATGTGGGGCCTTTCCTGGCGTCAGTTGGCCGCCTCGGCGGTTCTGCTGCCGTTGGGCGGGGGCACGTGGGCGTTGTTCCACTTCATTCTTCATTGGGATGACGTGGGCATGTACCTGGTGTTCGTGTTGTGTCTGCCGGTGGCGTTGTGGGGGTGGTGGCGGCCTCACAGGCTCAAGCCCGAGAAATGGATCGTCTATGTGTTCCGTCACCGGTTCGGCGAGCATGTGTTCTTCATTGATGGCAAGGCCGAGCCATCGCGGACCGGCGCGAGGCCGTCGGTCGACGAGAGAGGGAGGAGAAGGAAGTGAAAGGGAAAAACAAAAGCAGAAAGCGCGATGAGGGCGGGAAGCCGAAGGAGGTGTGGAAGCCGTCGAGGAGGACGGTCGCCTCCGTCAAGGCTCTGTTGGGCTATGACGCGATGCTGCGGTCCGGCGCGGCGTATCTGGGCAATGACCTGTGGTCGGTGACCTTGCGGATCAGCGACGTGAATTACTTGATCGCCACGCAGGAGAATCAGTTGGAGATCATCGACAAGTGGGGCAAGTTCCTCAACAGTTTCGGCGGTGGACAATCCGTGGAGGTGTCGGTGTCCACGCGCAGCCTCG
This sequence comes from Bifidobacteriaceae bacterium, assembly GCA_022649925.1. GTDB lineage: Bacteria > Actinomycetota > Actinomycetes > Actinomycetales > Bifidobacteriaceae > JALCQC01. The sequence goes on from JALCOX010000007.1 coordinate 15,498, forward strand.
ACTCCTCTCAGGTCGGCAGGGCGATCAGCATGCCGTTGAGGGGCGAGGGCCTGGACTCATGGCGGCGTGATTTCAACTCTATTTTGGACGAGAAGCTCACGAGCATGAGCAAGAACAGCGTGATCGACAAGTTCGTGACGATCACGATCAAGGAGTCGGATCCCGAGCGGGCCACGCTGACTTTGAACAGGTTGGCGCTCCAGGCGGAGGCGCAGCTCAATGCGATCGATCAGTGCAAGGCGGAGAAGCTGAACCGCGAGGAGCGGCTGGCCGTATTGGCGAACACTTTGCGTCCCGGCGAGCCTTTCGTCTTTTCCGAGCAGCGTTTTCTCGCCGACAGGCGTGGTGACACGAAGGACTACATCAGTCCGTGGGCCATCGACGCGAAGGATCACCGGATGCTGGGCATCGAGTCCGCCACCCGGAGCTTCTTCCACCAGAGTCTGTGGATCCGCGATTTCCCGCCGGAGCTGAGCGATCGCCTCATCTCGGATCTCACCGACCTGAAGGCGGATCTCTCGGTGAGCGTGCATCTCTCCCCCTATGATCGCTCCGATGGTCTGGGCGTGGTCAAGCGCAAGATCGCGGAGATGGATATGCAGCGCATCAACGAGCGGCGGAAGAACGTGAAGCAGCATCTGCCCGCCGACGAGCTGCCGCAGGATCTGGAGGACTCGTGGAACGAGGCGAGCGAGCTGCGCGACGACATGCAGCATTCCAATGAAAAATTGATCGACTCGATCGTGGTGATTGGTGTGAGCGCGGACACGAGGGAGGAGCTGGCCCAGCATGTGAAGGACGTGCTGGCGGTGACGCGCGGCCAGTCGTGCACGGTGGAGACCTTGGGCTACATGCAGCCCGAGGGTCTGGTGGCCGAGCTGCCGTTGGGTGCCAATCCCCTGCCGATGAGGCGCACCCTGACCACGAGCAGTGCCGCGATCATGATTCCCTTCACCACGCAGGAGATCTTCGACACCGGTGCGAACGCGGTCTTCTACGGCACCAACGCGAGATCCGGCAATGCCGTGTCGGTGGATCGGACCACGAAGATGAACGCGAATGGTTTCATCCTGGGCACCACGGGGTCGGGAAAGTCGGCCACGGGCAAGTGGGAGATGGAAGAGAAGATCCTCAAGACCGATGACGATCTGGTGATCATCGATCCCGAACGCGAGTACGGTCCGTTGCGCGAGGCGTTCGGCGGCACCAGGATCGACATCAGCGCGGGTTCGCGGCAGCGGATCAATCCGATGGACATCGTGTTCGACGTCGACGATGGCTCTGATCCGATCCGCGACAAGTCGAACACGGTTCTGGCGATGGTTCAGGCCCTCATCGGCGGGGCGGAGGGATTGGATTCGTCGGAGAAGTCGGTGATCGACCGGTGCACGCTCGACCTGTATCGGGAGCTGCGCAACAGGCCGGGTTCGCCGATGCCGACGCTGGCGGATCTGCATGACCGTTTGCGTGCTTCGGGCGAGGAGATCGGAGAGAAGCTCGCACTGAGTCTGGAGCTCTACACCACGGGTTCGCTCAGCGGTTTCAGCGGTCAGACCAACGTCGACAGCAGCAACCGTCTCACGGTCTACGACGTCCACGGTCTTTCCGGAGAATTGCAGACGTTCGGGATGATGGTGGTGCTCGACCAGGTGTGGAACCGGATCATCCGCAACAAGAAACTGGGGAGGCGGACCTGGTTGTATGTGGATGAGTTTCATATGTTGTTCAGCAACGAGTATGCGGCTGGTTACTTCCTCAGCATCTACAAGCGTGCGAGGAAATATGGCGCAGCGGTAACGGGCATCACGCAGAACATCGAGGAGCTCCTGATGAATCAGGACGCGCGTCTGATGCTCTCGAATTCGGATTTTCTCCTGCTGATGAACCAGACCAGCAGCGATGCCGATACTCTCTCCGAGCTGTTGAAGCTTTCTGCGGAGCAGCGTGCGTTCTTTACCGGAGTGGAGCCGGGCCAGGGGCTGGTGAAGGCGGGGACCGCGTTCATTCCCTTCGACGGGCGGATCGATACCGGCAGTGAATTGTACAGGTTGAACACCACGAAATTCGGAGAGTAGACATGCGCGCTCCGATAATCCCCGGTGAGGTGCGTGTGACGTCGCGCCTAGCGAAGGCGGGTGCGCGAGCGAAGGAGGGTTTCTCCGTTGCTGCCCGCGTTGGTGCGGCTCCCGTGAAGCATGGCGGCCGAGCTGCTGGCAAGGGCGCGAACCTGGCGCAGCGACATATCAGGGTGAACGGATCCTCTTCTGATTCGGATCCGAATCAGAGCATTCAGGCCGATGTCACTTCACTTGCCCGGAAAACCGGGAAGGGTGTGAAGAATGTTCCCGTGGACGCTGTTCACCTTGGTGGCAAGGCCGTGCGAGGTATCGGTGGGAAGATCGCGACAGCACGATCCGCTCAGTTGAGCGGCCTTGATGTCAACGTCTCCTCCACGGTGTCAAAGGTCTCTGCTGGAGCATCGCGGGCATCCGTGGGCGAGGGGAGAGCCGCCATGCGGTTAGCGGGTCGCAGGGGGCGGCCTACGTCGAGCACGGCCCGTGTGCTGGCTCGTTCCACGCGACGCCAAGTCAAAGCTGCTGGAAGCATGGGACGTGAGACTGGTTCAATGGTCGTGAGGTCGGCGTCCGCCGTCACTCGTTTGGCGCAGGCTGTCGCCGCGCATATAGCGGCTGCGGTGTCAGCGGTGGCGAGCTTACCCGTGGTAATGATTGCTGCAGTCGTCGCCGCGATTGTTGCTGTGGTGTTGAGCCTCTTATCCTGGTTACCCGGGTTTAACTCCACTCAGGAGACTATGACACCTGCCACAGTGGGTGATTACGATCTGGTTGATGATTATCCCTGGAAGGGGCATTACAACGACGGAGTAGATCCGTTGGGTTATGAATTGGGTAACTGCACCTCGTTTGTGGCGTGGCGCATGAACCGTGACATAGGGGTAACACGGGCCCCTTGGAAGCTGAAGAACGCACAGCTCACTCCATTGGGAGGCAATGGTGGTCAGTGGGGAGCGACCGGGAATATGCCTGGGTGGAAGATCGTGACTTCTCCTTCTCCTGGTGACATCATCTCGATTCCGGCAGGCGTCGAGCTTCTGGGATCGAGCGGCGGCCCCTACGGGCATGTCGGCTACATCGCGCAGGTCGACGGAAACAAAGTCACCATCGAGAACTACGGGCACGGGAAATATTTCCTCACCAAGCCCACCGTGACACAGCTGTCTTCCTACATCGCTCGGGGCGAGGCCGTCATCAAGCACAATCCCAAAGGTCGTGTCACTGCGGGCGGATCAAGCGCAGCGAAAGCGTATGCGAGGAAGACACTCCACGATGATCAGCAATATCAGTGTCTCGTCACCTTGTGGAACCACGAGTCGGGATGGCGGGTAAAGGCGGATAATCCCACCTCCGATGCCTACGGTATTCCCCAGGCGTTACCTGGTTCCAAGATGGCATCTGAAGGGTCAGATTGGAAGACGAATGGTGTCACTCAGGTGAAGTGGGGTCTCAAATATATCGCGGGCCGTCCCGATTACGGCACTCCCTGCAAGGCGTGGGAACTATGGCAGTCCCGCAGCCCGCATTGGTACTGAGAGAGGAAAGACCATGAGGAAATGGAAGATCATCGCAAGCGTCACGGCGGCAGTGCTCGCCATCGGCACGCTCATCGCACTGACCGTAGTGCGCGCCACCTGGCCCGATTCCAAGAACCTGCCATCGCATACGGGAAGCGTCGCCACGGCGCAGCACCCAGGCTCAACCTCCTCCGGACTCGGTTCGGACGATGACTCCTGGAGCACCATTCCCGCGAAAGTCACTGACTCGGCCAGACAAGTCGTCACGCTGCTCGTCACGGGATGGCACAAGACGGACGGAAAAGTCAACGCGCCCAGCACAGAAGATCTGATCAGTGCCGGGATGAGCAAATCCTGCGCCGCATCGTACGAGCCTGTATGGAACCGTGTCTTCATCGCCACTAAAGCCGGATCCGTAGACCCTGGTGCTACTGTCTCCGATGTGGTGGCGTCAACGGCCATCATCGCAGTATCAGGTGAAAAGCCTTATCGCACCTGGTCTTTGGACGTCACCGCCACAGTACGGCCACAGTGGCAGGCAGCTGATGGCAGCATGCAGACCTTTCCCTTGGAAAACGATGATTGGACGGTGACTGTCAGTGAGGAACGCGCGCAGGTCACCGGGATCACGGAACCCGATCAGATGAGTCTCGGGTTCAGAATTCCCGCGGATCTCACCCCGCCGCAATCTCGCACCCAGGAGGAGTCGGAATGAGCATCAACCTCAAGGCCACGGCCGACGACCTGCTCTACCTGGTATCGGAAAGAGAGAACTGGCCGCTTCTCGACCAGGTGCGCGCGCACCCGGCCGCATGGCCGGAACTCATCGAATGGATCGATCGCGCGCAATCGAATCCGGATACGGCGGGAGCGCCTCCTCTGCCACCAGAACCGAAGAAGAGCACTCTCTTCTCACGGTTCCACCATGCCACAGCAATCGTCGAGGAACCGCCCCAACCTGACTCTGCAGAACCAATCCCAGTCACCGTCGCCGAACCGGAGGAAGGCATCGAGGTCCTTTCCCAGACACTCCGGCAGGAATCCGAAACACCACAGCGCCCGCATGCCTTCCACCTACCCCGTCTCTCCAGAAAGACACTCATCGTCATACTCGCCTCGATTCTCGTTCTCACCGCACTGGTTGGTGCAGGATTCCATCTGCAGCAAGCACACGAGCAGCAGCGGATCTCGCAGGAAGCGGCACAACGAGCCGCAGACAACGCAGCGCTGTCCAAGGCAACCACAACGGCGAAAGCGCTGATCGACGACGTGCAAAAGAGTCCAGTCAAAGACGACTCCGACGTCACGCCCGGAGTCGGCACTCTGCAGAAAGCTCTGGAAGAAAAGAGACCCGCGCACATACACGCCGATGGCGTCACAACGGCAACGGAAAAACTCGAAAAGGCCTATTCCTCGGCAGTGAAAAAGCTCATCGCCGCGACGAGCTCGGGCATGGATTCGGCCATCGAGGCCGCCGACAAATTGAAGAACGCTCCCGCATCGAAAGCCAGGACGAAGATGTTCAAGCTGACCGACACCTGGAGAGGAAAGGAGATCACCAGCAAGAACGTCACCACGGCCGACGCCGAAAGGCAAGCCCTTGTCTCAGTGACAAAGACCGTCATGGCAGAGAAGAAGAAAGCGGCAGCCAGCAAAAAGAAGACGCCTGCGAAGCGCCAGTCATCCGTTTCGCCCAAGTCAACTTACGTTCCACGTCAGCGCTCCTCCAATTCGGGATCCTCCTCTGGCACTGGTTCCAATACCGCCGCACCCAAGTCGACCACGCCACGAAAAAACTCAGGTGGCAGCGGATCCTCGAAATCGTGGACCGTGCCCGCTCCCGAACAGCAAGGATCCCTCCCAAACCATCTCTGAGGATGGCGCATCCTGCATGTTATATCGATACGCATTCGGCACATGCATAAATTTGCCCCTCATCTCCTGATTATGGAGGTGAGGGGGCTTTTCTGCGTCTCATTTGGGTGTGTGCGCTATTAGGAATCGCGCGCACTTTTGTTCCGAATCGAAGAAGAATCCCTTGTCCTGCGCGTCTGCGAGGCTCCATCCGGCAGGTATCGCCGTGTACTCATGACTCGGGTTCGTCTCGTATATGCTCCCTAGGAATATTTTCTCGCTGGAGAAAACGTTGACTCCGTGAATCGTGTATTCTGCTGGTCGTTTACTGTGGTGCATCATTGTCCCGATCTCGTATTTTATCAAGGTTTTCGATGAGGTATCTGCTGAGCGTGGCCGGGGCGCTGCTGGTCATGGCATGTTGGGAGCGGTCGTAATGGTCGAGCATGGAGGGATCGTTCCATCCACCTGTTGCGAGGATGTCGTAATCGGGGACTCCGGCGAGCCGGGAGAGCGTGGCGAAAGTTCGGCGCAGGCTGTGCGGGCTGATGTTCTCGGCTCCGATGCTGAGCGCAGTGTTTTTTACGATGTCGTTTGCCTGACGTGGTGTCATTCTCTCGTTGTTGTCGTTGCGGAATATCGGACCGTGTTTTCTTTTTCCGATGAGGGATCGCAGTTCCTCATAGCAGGTATCGCCTATGGCGATGTTGTCCTCCATCCCGAATTTTCTAGTGAAATGAAGCCATGCTGGTGGGCCGTCGTGGAGGTTTTCTACGTCTAGGTTGAGTGTTTCACCGATTCTGGGTCCGTTGAGGAGCAGGAGCGTGCATAGTGCGGATACGCGCTTGTTGTGGCTGCGGTGTGCGGCATCGAGGAATTCCGATGCCTGTTGCGCGGTGAGGACGCTCATTCGGTTGCGTGGTATTCGAGGCCTCCGCACGCTTGCTCCAGGGTCGTCGGGAATGAGGTTTTCTTCGTACAGGTAGCTGTACAGTCCGCATATCACTGTGAGGGCACTGCGCTGCGTCTGCGCCGAAATGGTGCTCCTCGTCCACGCCCCGTATGCCTCGATGTGGCTGCGTCTCACGGTAAGCGGGCTGATCTGGTTGAGGTCGCACCATTCGAGCCATTTTGTCAGTTGTCGTCTGTAATTATCGAGGGTCCTGCCCGAGTAGGTGACGAGATAGGAGGCCACCATGCCGTCGAAGCTCATCTCCTCCATATTTTCACCGTCGGCTTGTCTATCAGTGGCAGTCCCGCAGGACCTTTGACGTAGGGAGGTATCCACTGTTTCCTCCTTCGTGAGTGGTTCTCGCCGTAGGGCTGGTTGCGGTAGAATCCGCGCACGATCCACCGGTGCGTCCATTCAACATTGGAATTGGTTTTCTCCGCGCTGCCGGGCCGGGTGAGGTTCTCGCGCAGCACGATCATCCTGACGCGGTTGGCGGGCAGGTATGCGGGTCGCGGCATACGGTCCATGCTGCTGGGGATGGGCTCCCTGACCTGAGCGACCCTGGGGGCGGAGCTGAGCGCCCATACGGCGCTAAGGATGTCTCCGAATCGGGTCGGCAGCGCGAGTGACGTCTGCGGAAGCTGCAGATGGGCGAGGGGGATGTCGGGGGTGTTGCCCTTTCGCACTGTTTCTGGGTCTCTGGTGAGCAGGATGGTGTCGATGCGCTGACGCTCGTCCCCGTTCTCGTCAATGCTGGATCCTCGCGAGACCCACAGGAGCGCGTCGACTGCAGGGATTTCCTCGCCGGATCCAGCGTCGAGGGGAATTCCTCCGTCGAAAACGATGAATCCTGTCGGAGAGGGGGTCTTCGCGTGCGGGAATTGCCCGGTGGTGGCGGTGTCGACCGCCAGTTTCGTCATGTCTCTGCTGACCCACCACATCGGGGCGACGGCCAGCGAGTCGCTCGCATCCCATGCTGAGGCGAGCTGGCGCTCATACCCGGTCCACTGGTTTGAGGTCTCTTTCAGGTTTCTCTTCATGCCCTTGGCGAGTCCCGTGCGGATGACGGGCATCCAGATGGGACTCAGTCTGACTTTTCGCCGTCTGACCATGATGCGGACTCCTCGGGTGGCTCGTATTCGTCTCCGTAGAAGAGGATTCTTATGCCGGTCTCTTCGTGGGCTCTTTGGGCTATGGCCCGGTACCATTGCGCGGGGTACTCCACGGGGGCTTCCCTGTCGGTGCGCGGCACGATGATGGACTCGCCACCGATTTCTGCGGCTTCCTTCACGCGCTGACTGAATTCCACCACGATAGCGTTGAAATCGGTCTCGAGCGCTTGGGGTAGCTGGCGGCTTCTCTCCCACCGTTGGACGCTGTATTCGCTCACCTTCCACCGTTCTGCGAGCCATTTTGTGCTCAGTCCCATGGTTTCGCGCTGGCATTTGAATTCAGCTGGTGTCATGATGCTCCTTCTCAAGAAGAAAAGGGGCCGCGGTTTCCCGCAGCCCCGGCCGGGTCAGTTGGCGTTGTCCTCTACTACCTGCCAGAAGTCCTGTGATTCGTCGAGCTCGTACCAGACGTTGCCGTGCTGGACGCCGTTCTCGTCTATGTCGGCCTTCTGGAGGATGAGCTTGTCGGCGATGGCGTCGATGTCGTATTCGCTGGCCTGCGCCACTCCGGTGGCTTCGATGCTGTCGGCGATCTCGGCTTGGATTGCTTCGTTGAGTGTTGAGTATTTCATCGTGGAGCCTTTCTGCTCTTTCAGGGCTTGCCTTGTGCTTCCCTTGTGATTACTAATATACACTATCGGTGGTAAAACACAACCGATATAAAACTCGGGAGTGTCGCATTACAGAGCTGACTACTCGAAAACAATAAACCCATACTCGCCCAGGGGCTTCACGCTCATGTGCGTGAGCAATTCCATGGCCAGCTCATCATCATCGGCCTCCAGATCAAGCATCATAAGAAAAGAATGCCATACTTCCGGTGTAAGAGTGAGTCTCTGGGTAATTTTGTGGATAAGTCAGGTGGGGTGAAAGTCCGATTCCACCCTCACGGAGTGATCTCATCGTGTTGTGCGCGGGGTTTTTCCCAGGTGTGATTTTGGCGGCTTGATGGGTTTTCCGTCGATTTTTTTGCTGAGGAATGGGTTGAGTCCGCGCAGCATGTAGACGCAGTCTTTGTCGTCGAGTTTGGAGAGCTCCGAGGGGTCGAGGAGGTCTCTGGCGGCGGTTCTGTAGCTGATGGTGAAGCTGCCGTTCATGCCTTTGGATTCGCTGGTGTCGCGGGTGTCTATGGTCTGCTTGCCGAGGCGTTTGCTGACGAGCTCGGTGGTGCTGGCCTCGCCGCCGCCGAGGAATAGCGTGCTGTCACAGTTGCCCAGGATGGTTTCCCAGGAGTCCTTGTATTTTGCTTTGAGCTGTGCGATGTTCTGGATGATGACGCTCACGCTGATGCCGCGCGAGCGGATAGTGGCGATGAGGCGTTCGAATCCGGGGATGGTGCCGATGTTGGCGAACTCGTCGAGGAAGCAGTGCAAGGGCACCTGCAGTTCGCCGCTTTCATTGTGGTCGGCCGTGTAGATGGTGGTTTCGAAGAGGCATTGGTAGAAGATGGCCGCCAAGAAGTTGAAGGTAGCGTCGGTGTCGGAGAGGATGAGGAAGATCGCGGTCTTCCTGCTTCCTATGCTGCGCAGGTCGATGTCGTCGTCAGCGATGATGTCGTGGACCTGGCGGACCTGGAGTGGCGCGAGGCGTACTCCTGCGCTGATGATGATGGATTTCTTTGTCTCTCCGGCTCCTTGGGTGAAGGTGCGGTATTGGCTGGCGGCGAATTGCAGGCCGTCGACGATGTGCTGGACTTCCTCGTCCCATTCGTCCTCGTGGCCGCGGATCTCCGTGATCATTTCTCGTGCGGCTTCCATCATGGCGTCGACCTCGCTCATGAGGTCCTCGTTCTCTTCCGAGGCCTCCAGCTTGCCGGTCATCTCCACCACATCGTTGAGGCTGGGCTGGTCGCTGGTGTAATACACCCAGGTCGTGAGCGCGGTAAGGAGCGCGCGTTCCGCCTTAGTCCAGAAGGGATCCGAGGAGGAGGAGTTTTTGTTGCCGCCGTCGGTGTTGGTGATGAGGTTTTCGACCAGGCGCATGATGCTGGGTTCGGGCACGTCGGGGTCGATGTAGCTCATGGGGTTGAAGTGGGCGGAGTGAGAGAGGTCGACGAGGTCGAGGCGGCGCACCTGGTAGCCCTTCTCCTCCAGCATGTTGCTGGTGCGGCGATAGATCTCTCCTTTGGGATCGGTGATCGCGTAGCTCATGAGGGCCTTCTCGATGTTGGGGAACACGTAGCCTCTGGTTTTGCGTGAGCCGGAGGAGCCGATCACTGCTACGTTGAGGTTGCGGTGCGTGGCCTTGGTGTCGAGGCTGAGGCCTTCGGTCTGGGTCATCTGCAGGTTCCTTGCGGGATCGTGGTCGGTGTAGGGTGCCATGTCGGCCGCGTCGGCCCATTCGGCGCTGCCGTGCTCCTCCCCTTCCCTGTAGTTGCGGCGGTTGGTGATCGCGTACGCCCACATGAGTCCGATGATCGCTGCGCAGCAGAGTGCTGTGAGCAGATCGGTCTGGTTTCCGCTCAGGCGCAGGGGATGGTAGAGCCCGTCGAGGGCGTGGTCGATCGCGTGGGCGAGATCGTGTCCTGTGGCGAGATCCGTGCGGACCGACCGGCTGATGAGATTGCCGGCCCATGCGCCCAGGAGCGTTGTCACGGCGATGGCTGCGGGGTTCGTTTTCTTTTTCATTGCGTTTGCCTCCGTGCTTCCTGTTGGATCTGGCGTTCCGACTGGTCCTGTGTGGTTTTCTGGCTGGTCATGATGGCTTGTGCCCTTTGCTGCAGCATGACGATCAGGTCGTCTCGGTGGCCTGTGGAGCCCTCTGGTATTCCCATTGCGATGTCGTCGACGGTTTCTGCGTCATTGGTGTCCTCCGCGTGCCGGAGTCTTTTGACCGGGCCTGCGCCTGCGACGATCCGGTCCCATGACGTCACCGGAACGCAGATCATGAGACTGGGGCCACGCGTGACGACGAGTGCCTCCTCGCTGCCCGCTTGGACAGAGAGAAGACAGCCGTACCTCGTGGCGGCACGGATGCTGGCGGAGATGTAGATTCCGTTCTCCGCCAGCGTTCGCGCATGCCGTTCGGGGTTTCTGCTCAGCAGGATGATCTCGCCATCGGGAAGGTCTGACAGTGTGGTCATTGCTTCTTCCATGTGGTGCTGGTGTCGAGGCATATCATGACGGCGTCAATGCGCGGTTCCGGTTCTTGGTCTCTGAGGTAGCCGACTGCCGCGATGACGTCGGATTTCCTCGCTTGCTTCGCCTTCGCGTAGGCGGCGTGCTGTCCTGCCGCATGCACCTTCCATATGTCGGTGCTGCCGTCGGGGTTGGTGACCGCAACGCTGAGCTCGGCCGCGTCGTCGTGGTAGAGGGGATCCGTGGCAAGGATCCCCATGAGCCAGATGCTGCTGTCTGCGGAGATGGGTTCAGCGGCTTCCATGCCTGTCCTCCTTACTCATTCGGTTGAGGTTTTGGGTGACGTCGTCGCCGAATTTTTTGCCGGAGAAGTATTCCTTGGTCACGTCCTGCATTTTTTCGAGGAAGCTTCTCTTGTCCTTGCGCACGGGTGCCGGAGTTTCCTGGGAGACTCCGACCGCGTCTCCCGGATGATATCCGTCGGTGGATCTGACGATGATGCTGGCGGCATCTACCCTGGTGTCGGTCGTGGATTCGGCGGAGTTCATGGTCACTGTGTAGCTGTCGCCTCTTTCGGCGATCTGGGCGATGCTCTCTCCGTCAGGGTTCCTTACGTCCCATTCTCCGGGGGCGGTGCCCTGCGCCTTGTATTCCGTGTAGCGTTCGACACCGTCATGGTAGATGTCGAAATCGGTGACCTCGCGCTGTTCCGGCTGCGGTTCCGGAATTGCGACGGCTGTGTTGCGGACTGATTGCCGGATTTCTCCGGGGACTCTGGTGCTGATGAGCGCATCCTTGACGACCTGTCTGGCGGCGCTGACGGGATCGAGCGTGGATATTCCCTCCGGCCTGTTCTGGCTGAAGGCGATGTAGTAGCCTTCAGAACTGGTGTCAATTCTGCCGATGTTGACCTCGTCGGCGACCAGGTTCCAGGCGCTGGCTCCGTTGGTCATAGCGGTCGCGTACCGTGTTTCGTCGTTGACCTCATAGGGGATGGTGAAGGTCTTTCCGCTCATGTCGACATGGTCTCCGCTGGCATCGCGGCCGATGGCAGCGCTGGGTGCCTCATCGCCGACTTCGGCTTCCCGCGCGTGTCGCTCGGCGTCACGTTCTTGGACTTGTTCTTCTTTCTTCTGAGGTGCGTTGCTGGTTTTTGCGTGCTGCTGGGCGTATTCTTCCCTCGCGGTTTTCACTGCCTTGCACAGGATCCAGGGATCCTGGACTTTGAGCTTCTGCTGCTTCTCGCCTTTGCCTTTGAAGAGCTCGATTTCGGTGTCGGGCTTGAAGCTGAGGGTCACGGCGCGGCCGTTCGCCTTGTCGGTGCGGGCCTCCTTGCTCATGAATCTGTCGAGGCTCCAGCCGCCGACGTCGACGCCGTTGAGCTTGACGCCTGCGGGTATGTTGACGATCATCTTGTCGAATTGGCGGCCGTCTTTGGCTGTCATCGTGTAGGGGTGCACGTACCCGTTGGGCATGTTCACGCGGGGCCATGATTCGCTTTTCCGGTTCCGGTCCGGTTCGGATCCGTCTTGGGGCGTCGGGATCCCTGTGGTGGTGTCTTCCATTTTTTTCTCTTTCGTTTCGGTGTTGAGGGGCATTTCGGTGACGAGCCGTTCCCAGTCGGGAGCGAGTTCTCCGGTGGTTGGAACTGCGAGGTGCGGTGTTTCTCCGGGGTGGAGCAGGCCGGTCTGCGTGTAGCGGATGACGGGCCTGGACATCGCGGGGTCGGGGTAGCGGATCTGCTGGTAGCGGTCGACGAGCTGTCGGCTCATCTCCATGAGCGCATGGTCGTCGACGCCCAGGGGTCTGACGATCTCGGGGGTTTCGGTGGCGCTGATGACGTGTATTTCGGGCAGGCCGGAGGTGTCGTCGTACTGCAGGTGCGTGTAGTCGAAGGCGAGGTTGCCGTCTTCGGCTGGCTGCCATTGCACTGCGTGCAGGTCGTAGCCGTTCTCCTCCGCGAAGAAAGCCAATGGGGTGTCGAGTCCTCCGAGCTGGTATTGCAGCATGCTGGCGCGGATCAGCGGCATGTTCTCCGCTGCGGCGTCATGCAGCGCCTGGGTGCGTTGGGCGATGTCGGAATCGGTGATCATCGTGTCTTTCCTTTCGTTTTGGTGATCTGGTCAGCGGCTCTGTTCGCTCCGAGTTTCTCTGCCGTTTTCTGGGTGAGTCGTGTCATGAACTCCTTCTTGTTCTTTCTCACCGGCTGCGATCTGCCAGGTTCCTTTTGCGTCTTCACTGGTGCCTCTTGACCGCGCTCTCCTGTTTTCTTTTCCGCGATGGTGGAGAGCTCCGTGTAGTTGGCGACGCGGCTGCGGTCGAATCCGGGCATGGTCGAGTCGGAGTAGGCGTCGATGAATCCGGTGACCGCTGGCGCGTAGTCCTGTGGGAAGGTGAAGGTCTGCTGCATGCTTCCGGGACCTTCCGACTGGGAGTATGGAATGTTCAGCTTCTCCAGGTTGTTGGTGATGATCTCGCCCTGCGGGTCCCATTCGACGGTGTTGAACACGAGCTGCGTGTCCGGAGAGACCGTGCGGGAATCTTCCGGCAGGAGCTGCGCTGCGCGGCCTCGTGCCTCTTTCTCTGCGGGATCCGGCTTGTATCCACGCTTCCCTGTGGGCTCCGTATCGCGGGTTTGCTGGGGGTCGAAGGTGAGGCCGATGCTTTCGAAGGCACGTGAGACGGCGTGTTCCACGTGGTCGGTGTCCTTGCCCTGGAAATGGAGGAAGTAGCTGTCACCCGATTGCTCGACGGCGTAGCTGACTCCCGCTTTGGCGAGGCTGCGGTCCACTTCCTTGATGCTTTTGGGGTCGAGCTTGATTTCGTGGAGGTCGGCTCCTGTGACTTTCTGGAGTCTTTTCTCGCTCATCTTCCCGGTGTCGATCTGGTTCTTCGCGTGATGCGCTGCGGCCGCGATGGGTGCCTTGATCGCCCATCCCCCGCTGCTGATCAGCGCTTTTGCCAGCGTCGCGCTGGACCGCAAGACGAGCTGGGCGCCTTGCTGCGCGGTGCTCATGACGGCGCTTCTCACCGAGCTTTCTATGGCTTCCTCTATTGGCATTGCAGGTGTTCCTTTCTCTTTCGAGCACGCTCACAGTGGACGGCGGCGGACCCGTTTGGGTCCTCGTTCCCGCTGCGGCGCGTTCTCCTTCTGGACTTTTTCGAGCGCGGCGTGGTCACGTTCGAGGCTGCTGAGCCTCCTTTCCCTCGTCGAGATGTCCTGGTCGATGCGCTTGGATTCCTCGGAGTCCCCGAGGGAGTCGCGCAGCAGGTCCGCCAGGGATATGACGACGGCCTGAAGGTCGGCGCGTTCGGTTCCGATGCGCTGGTCCAGGCGTTTGAGCGCTGCGGTGATATCTCCGTCGGGAGCCCAGGTGGAGGCTGCGGAGAGCTGGCGGGCGGAGTCGCGCAATGCGTCGAGGCGGCGTCCCTGGTATCGGTAGTAGCCTCGTTGGGCGGCGCTGACTCCGGCCGTGACCTTGAGCTTCGTCTCGGCCAGATCGCCCAGGCTCGTATTGGGTGCGGCGAAATGCTCGTAGAGTCGGAGGGCGGGGATCCGGCGCGTGAGCCGTCCGCGCCGGTCGGTGATCACCTGCTCGCTGTCGGCTCCGAGCCAGGCGCGCCAGGTGCGTCCCGATCTGATGATGCGGTCTCTGGGGATGGTGAGCCGTTCGCGTTGTTTGGTGCCGGGAAGGTAGACGGTGATGGCGGTGCGTGTCTGCGTGGCGATCATTCGTCCGTTGAAGCTGATCTCGGTGAGCGTCTCGCGGGCGAGGCGTGCCATGATGTTGAGCTGGTCGTAGGCTCCGCCGAGCCTAGTGTCTCTGATCCTCATGCCGGTCTCCCGGTCGGTGAAGGTGAGGTGCCTGCCTCGCACGGTGACGTCGACGCCGTTCATGCCGAGCGCTTCCTTGAGCTCGTCGAAGCTCGTGGTTCTGGCGGCGGTGACGTCGATGAGGCTGCGGATTCGGTTCTTTGTGCTCATGCCTTTTGCGGTGGCGTAGATCTCCCTGAAGCTTCGTCCAATACGGGTTTCATCTGGTTCGCGGAGCACGTTCAGATCGTTTTCCCTGCAGAGTTCGTCGCTGATGGCTCGCCATTGCTTGAGGGTGTTCTTCTGCACGCGCAGCTTTCTGTGCGTGGCGTCGTTGGCGGCGCAGATGATGATGTGGTTGTGGATGTGGTGGCGGTCGACGTGCGTGGCGACGATGATCTTGTGGTCGGATCCGGCGATCCTTTCGACGAATTCGAGGCCGATGCGGTGCGCTTCCTCGGGCGTGATCGGATCCTCGGGGTCGAAGGACTGGATCACATGGTGGGCGAGTACACCGCCCCCGCGCAACCCCTTACCGCAGGCTTCGAGGGAGTCGAGCATCGATTTCTCGGCGGCGAGATAGTCGCTGGGTGAAGCTGTGAAGTTGCCGCTGACGAGCCTGCCGCCATCGGTTTTCTCCGGATCGGTGACGTATCTGATCGCCTTGCCCAGCGTCGCCTTGACCTGCCCTATCTTCACCACCGCCATCATCGGACCTGCTTCTCGACGGCGTCGCTGAGGCGCAGGAAGAGATCCTGGAGCTTCGACTGCTCCTCCAGGACCTGTTGGGCGAGCTCCTTGGTGAGGGTGTCCGCAGTGTTCGCTTGATGGGCTATCTGGTTGATGTTGGATCCGATGCGACCCATCTCGCCACGCAAGGTGTCGGGGTCGAAGACCGTGGTGACGCGCACCACTTTTCCCTGCGTCAGCATCGTGCGGGCGAAGTCCGAGAAATCTTTGTATCCCCTCGACTGATGCATGACTTCATAGAGCCGGGCAGCGTCTTTCCACTCATCGGGAGTGAAGGTGACCAGCTTAGCGACGCTTCTGCGGCGTCCATGGAGCCAGCTCATGATGCGTTTCCTCGCGGGAGCGAGTAGGGGGTCCGGGTCTCCCGGTGCGACCTCACGAGAGTGAGGCAAGCCGCAAATGTATATACATTTGCTATGCTTGCTATTCCCCAGACTGCGTCAGGGGAATACGGGTTTGCAACGGAGCAGCCGTCATTCTTTTCCGTCCGGACGGCCAGAGAGTTTTTCATGCTTATGCTCCTTTCGTGTACTGATTCTCGGCTCGATCTCGAGGCTGAGCGTCCGGCAAAAAACACGAAAGGAATTCCAAAAAATGACAACAGACCGCAAAAGCGAACGAAAAAAAATTATCGACTCCGTGATCGGCGAGGAAAGAAGAAAGGTGAAGGAGCGCGAGGCATTCCTGGGCGGCTTGGTGGACGCCTCGATGGATTTCCACGAGGCGCTATCACGCCTCCAGAAAACCGCCGCCGCCTACCAGTCTGAGTATCGTGCGACGCAGAGGGAGATTGCCAAGATGCTGGAGCTGACCGCGCCCGAGGTGCGTCTTGTGTTCGAGAAGCGAGCGGCTCATGCCGTCGTGCCCGCTGATTCTGAATCCAGTCCGTCGGATTACTTACCGTCGTATTCGGGATGATGAGGAAGGATGTTCCGGGTGTTCGCTCCGCAGAAGCGGGCACTGCGGTGGCGGGCGGCTCGACGCCGCACGCCACCGCGCGCCACGCCTACTCGAGGTAGGCGGGTTTGATGCCGTATTCGACGGCGGTGGCGATGATGTCTCCGAGCGGGGGCGGGTTACCCTCCGCATCGACGCTGCGCGCCACGTAGTCCATGATGAGGGCGTCGGGGGCTCCGTTCGCCCATTTCATGTAGGCGAGCATCGCGTAGAGGCTGGTGGCGCTGGACTCGCCTAGTATCGAGAGCTCGATGACTTCGCACAGGTCGCTCGCCCACCGCTGGTTTACCTTCGCGCTGAAGTCGTAGCCGTGGTTGCGCAGGCTGAGGGAGAGGATGTCCTGAACGATGGTGGCCGCATCGTGTTTGCCGTCGGCCACTGTCACGAAATCCTCTTGGGTGAGGTCGGGGTAGAGCCAGTAGATGAGGATGGCGTCTCTGCGGTTCGTGTCTTCCGCCGCTGCGATGAGGCAGTCGACGAGCTTCGTGTCATCGTACGTTTCCGAGTCGTCGTCGAGGGCGTCGTGCTGTTTGAGCCAGGTGAATGTCCGGTAGGCTTCGAGGCTTTGCGGGACTGTTGCTGTGTTTTTCATTGGTGTTCCTTTCTCTGTGAACACCGCAAGCAGGCGTGGCCGGGCGTGGAGGGGCAAGAGGCGTGGCGACGACGCGGCGGAGGCAGGCGAGGATATGCTTTTCGATCCGAGCAAGGCGATGGGCGCGGCGGCGAGACGCCAGTGTCTTGCCCCGCAGCGTTCGGGCGCGCATGATGGAGGCGTTCACCCACCGTCTCGTCCGCTTTTGAGAAAAATTGTCAGGCGCGGAAGCGCCTGTCCGTTTCACGCGCCACTTTCAAAAAGCGAGCTCGCCGCGGACTCTCATACATGAAAAAGGGTGCAGTTCAGATACGAGTCGGCCACCCTTTTCTTTCGTCTCTATCTCATCTGTTCGTCATGAGAACTGATGATATCGCCTTCGAGTATCTCAGGCTCCGGACCGTGCTCAGGCTGTGCATCGTAGTGGTAATGCACCTCGATGTTCGGTGGTGCTGGATCCTCGGCCGGTGCCGGGCGGTATAGCCAGCGGTCGATCAGGCTCGACACCGCGCCCGCTGCGATGACGACCGCGCCCAGGCCGATCAGATCGGTGATCTTCCTGTTCCCGAAGAGCACAAGCACGAAGATCAGGAGAGCTATTCCACCGATCAGCCGTGCAACGAAGCGGAGTGCGACGAAAAGAAAGATAATCGGGTGCCCGACCGCGAGCATGAGTACGCGCAGGACGCCGATAATCACAGCGAGAACAACGATGGCGCTCAGCAGCAGAATGAACGTCATCGTTCCCTTCCTCCCTTTTCGTGAGACTGTGGCTGGGTCTTGCTTTCCTTCAGGTTCATGATGTTTTCTTTCTTCTTCTCTAACATCCGGAGAGCGTCGGTCTTCGTTTTGACCGGATCTTTCTGAATCAATTCTGCGGTCCTGTGGAGACGCGCCAGCACGGAGTCGAGCACTGTCTCGTCTTTGAACATCGATAGGTACTGTTTCCTCAAGATATTAAGATTCCCGATTCCGTAGGGCGAAGGAATCCCTCTCGCATCAAGTTCGTACTTGAGGAGCCGTGTATAGGTTTGCTCGTCTCCGGACCTGTCCATCTCGGAGAAGAGAAGTTCCATGTCAACTATGTCGCTCGGCCGTGGGTCATCAGAGAAGAGGGCCGCGCTTTTCTGGGCAAGCTGTGCCTCCACCGTGAGGAGCCTCACCCTTCCTCCTAGTTCGATCCCCAGATAGCTCATCAGTGATCGAGTGTCCTCGGACCATTCTTGTGGGGGCTGGTCCTTTTCATAAACGATCGGGGAGGTTATATCGAGAGGCAGTGTGGCGAACGCCTTTCCCAGATAGTCGAGTTTCACGTCGTAAGAGAAGACGTCGATCTTGTTGCGCACATGGGGATGTGCCGCTGGCTGTCCCCTGTCGACGAGTCGTCCCGTGAACGAGTCGGTGCCCTTCTTCAGATTTTCGGAGAACTCCGCCTTCCAGCGCTCGAAGCCCTCGCTCAGCACCAGGTCCAGATCCTTGGAGAAGCGAGTCTGGGTGAGCGGGAATCTCAACGAGAGGGAGTTGCCTCCCTTTATGACCGTGTTCTCCGGCACAAGGCTGGAAACGATGGCGACGGCGACAATCTTTTGAAGTCGTCCCTCCGGAACGTTCATCCGTCTTGCCATGGTCCGGATCTTGGAGAGCATTCCCAGCCGTGGCAGAGGCTTCTTGTTGTCAGGCTGGTTCATTTTTTCCCCATGTTCCTTTCCAGTTCCTCGCGCAGGAGCCTTGCTTGGTCAGAGTCGATGAGATTGCGCGCCTCGGCGTCCTCCAGCCCCTGAAGGCGGTAGTCGAGACGGGTGTCCGTCGCCTCCCGAAACGCAGCCGGAAGGTTTTGCACCCGGATGCCCCCGACGCTGTCGACCCGCTCTTTTCTCTTCGTGGTGGAGACACGCACGAAGGAGGGGAACACGCGACGCACCTTATGAGGGGTGCGGAGGCTAAGCACTTCGGGATTCGCATATGCCAGGTTGTAGTAGTCCAGTGCGGTGGATCCCACGAGATAGGAGTCCGGGCCCGCCAGGGCGAGGGCGGCGGCGAAGCCCGCGTTGACCAGATTAATGTCGGTCGTCTCATCAGGATCGAGGAACTGGTAGACGCCGTATCCCAGCTTCTCGACGACATCCGGGTTCCGCCGCGCATACTGCCGCAAGGAGGAATCGGAGAAACCCAGGTTCAAAATATCCCGGGTCGTCACGATTCCGTTCTTCTCCTTGGCTATCATCTTCACAGCCTTTCCTAGGGTCATAGAAATATTATGTCACGATTCCGTCCCATGGTGAAATGGAATCATCCTTCGGCTAGTTACCTTCGAAGCTGAATTCGACACCACGCATCTCGCTCATCTTGAGGCGTGCGTCGAATTTCTTCCCGGATTTGCTGACGAATCCCTTGACCAGGGGTGCGGACCCATCAAGCACCTTTCTCACAACGGAGTCGGACAGCGCCTTGCTCGCAAGCTTCGGCCAGATCTTGAATCCGCAGCCCGAGACCTCCTTCCACGTGCCGTTCGCCTGCCGCGCACTCTTGTTCGTCTCGCACTGCCACAGTTTGCCCGTTTTGATGACGCTGGCTCCGCACCTTGGGCAGATGCCGAACGTTTCGCGTTTAGCGTCCCGGTCCAGTTTCTTGTCCTGCTGGAAGTTCTCCCTTGCCTCCTGCGGAATGAGTTTGACGGCACACTGAATATCGGCGAGATAATCAGCCTCAGTCATTTCTCCGTGTTCGACGTCGTTGAGCTTGGACTCCATGTCGGCAGTGGACTCGACGCTCGCCAAGGAAGGTGCAACAACGGATATCAGGAGCCTCCCCTCATCGGTCGATATCAATTGCTTGCCTTTGCGCTCCAGGTATTTCTTATTGACGAGTTTTTCGAGGATATCCGCACGAGTAGCAGGGGTGCCGATGCCGCCGGAATGACTCGTGTCATCGTTCAAAGCTTTCTTGAACTCTTCGTTGTCGACGAATCTGGACGCGTGTTCCATTGCAGCAAGCAAGGAGGCTTCAGTGAGATGCTTTGGCGGCTGAGTCTTGCCCTCTTTCACTGCCGTCCCTCTTGGTGAGAGATCATCGCCTTCTTTCAGCCCGGCTGGGACGCGATTCTCGTCTTCCTGATCTTTGTCCGAGTCATCATGCGAATTCTGGTCGACGGTCTTCCATCCCAGAGAGATCGTGGTATCGGAATGGGCAGAGAACTTCACCGGAACGCTCTCGGCCTCTGCCTGCACAGTGACCGTTTGATGCTTCCACGTTGGAGACACTGCTTCCCAGACCCTGCGCACAATTCTGGTGACTACTTTTTTCTCGTCATCGCTAAGACTTTCAAAACTTCCGACCGAGAGATTCCGTGTCGGTAGAATCGCGGTATGTCCGGCGACCTTGTCGTTCGCGACGACCTTTGACGCGTCATCGCACGTGACGTCATCGGGATTGGGAAGGAACCCGTCCTTTAGGTTCTGGCCGGTGAGAAGTTTTTTGAAACTTTCAAGATCGTCGGAAGTGATGTATTTCGAGTCGGTTCGTGGATAGCTTGTGAGTTTCTTCTCGTACAGACTTTGCAAGGCTGATAGCGTGCGGGCGGCAGTGAGCCCGTAGATTCGGTTGCAGTCCTTCTGCAGGCTGGTGAGATCATAAAGGTTTGGAGCGGGAGTTGAAACCGCTTTGCGTTCCACGCCGGTTATTTGAAGAGATCCATTTCGACAGGTCCGCGCATAGTCTTCGGCGGTCTGCTGGCTCTCGATTTTTTCGCTCGTTAGCGTCCATGGTTCCGCCTCGCTCATAGCGAGAGCGATTTTCCAAAATGATGTCACCTGATGCCGGGAGATCTGCAGGTCCCGGTCCACGACCAGCTTGAGCGTCGGAGTCTGCACCCTGCCGACGCTCAGACGCCGATTGTAGACCAGTCCGTAAGCGCGGGAGGCATTCATTCCCACCAACCAATCCGCCTTCGCACGAGCGTCGGCAGCGTCCGCCAGCCCATCGTAGACGGAGCTCGGCTTCATGACGGTCATGGCATGGCGGATTGCGTCCCCGTCGAGGGATGCCACCCAGAGTCGTCGCGAGGGTTTCGTGCACTTCGCATACGAGACGATTCGTCTGAAGATTGCCTCTCCCTCGCGATCCGGATCGCAGCAATTCACCAGTTCAGTGACGTCGCTGCGTCGCATGAGTGCGGCCAATGAGCGATACCTGTTCTCCACTCCCCGCTCGTGGTTGACTTTCCATTCCCACGGATCGGGAATCATCGGCAGGTAATCCAGAGACCATTTCTTCCACTCGGGATGGGCGGTCTCGTACTCATCCGGTTCCTTCGGATCCACAAGGTGCCCCTGGGCCCATGACACCAGATCTGTACTGGTCTGAATGAATCCATCTTGCTTCTCGGCGTTCGGATCGATCGCCTTGGCGATTTCAGCGGCCACAGATGGCTTCTCAGCTATGAATAATCTCATAAGAATCTCCTTACAGTGATTTCATGTCGATTCTTACGTGATTTACATCCAGTATCGTCCGGCCACAGAACTACAGGAGCGACGGCTGTCTCTGCATTTCCTCTCGTATGGTTTCAACGATAAATGCCGCCATCGGCGCGGGGATTCTAAAGGCCCTCAGTAGCGCCGCGGGATCGGCTGCACCGATGTCTTTGTTCCTCCGATATGTCGATAATGCTCCAATGGCATCTCTCACTTCTTCACCAGTATTGAAGATGTATTGCTGCGTGGTCGCTAGACTTTCGTGCCCCAGGGCCAGCTGCACCTTGCGCACGTCGCCAGTAGCGCGATACAGGTCCAAACCGAATTTCCGTCGGAAAGCGTGCGGAGACCATCCTGTCGCCTTGACCGTCCAATCGTAAATCGTATCCGGGTGCACGTGTCCGACTCTTCCTGGGAAAAACCACCCATCCTCTATTTCCCAGAGAAATTCATCGAGAGCCTGAGTCAGAGGAACTGTACGGTCTTTCCCACCCTTTCCGTGCACCAATAGGGCACGCTCTCCTCTCTCCCCGATAAAATTCTTCGTGTGACATAGAGCCGCCTCAGTGCGTCTCACTCCCGTATCATCGAAAAGCTTAATGAGACGGCGCACTCTGAAGTCCGGCGATTTTAATCCCTTATCGACGGCTTCCTGCGGTGCCGGAAGCTGCTGCCTCTTCTCCCTCTTGACCATAGGAATCTCAGCAAGCGGATTAACTTCAATCCAACGGCTTCGAATTGCGAAATCATAGAAGGAGTGTGCCGCACTCCAGTCGGACCGGATCGTGGAATTGCTGACTCCCCTACTCAGCCAGATAATCGCGTCAGACATATCTATGTCGGAAGGTGCCTTGCGTCGAGAACGCCCGAAAGCGGAAACTATATACCACCAATTCTCAATAGTCCGCGGACTGCAACCTCTAATCTTCAGGTCGGTGCACCAGGCATCGAGCCACATGATCCATTCCTGGGAATAGGGCGGGCGATGATGCGCGAACAACTGAGCCATTAATTCCTCCCTCTTTCTCATGTTTATGAAAACAAAAAATCCGGGCAAACGCCCGGATTGAAACACAGATGAACGAAGAATCTAGACCTGAGTCTGCGGATTCAAAATGGATTTTGCGAGGAGAAAAGCTTCAATTACCGTCATCGCGAGAGAGATATTGCCTAAAATTCCATCATCGGAATTTATTCTCGACGCCTCTACCGTCTTGGACGAACTCGTCCTTTTAAGTCGTGGGTTGTGGGTTCGAGTCCCACGGGGGCCACCGAAAATCCCTTGGAAACATTGAGTTTCTGAGGGATTTCCATTATCGCAACCTCAGCTGTGTCGACGGCGCGCCTCGGCCTTCCTCTCCTCATATTCCTTCACTTCTTGTTGAGCACGCTCGAACAGATGCAATACCGTTGAGGCAATCTCACCGGCTAGGAATCCGTCGCTTGAAGCAGAGACGAGATTTTGAACCGTCATATCATGTGCTGAAGCGAGCCTCGTCAACTCTGTTAGGCACAAAATTGGACTCTGCATATGGAATTCCATCACACGTCGATTGATGAACTCGTTGAGAAGCATGCCGCGGTGATGTGCACTGTCGAGCAGCGCGTCGAAGAGCTCCCCGGTAACCGTAAAAGTAAATGAACTGTAGCCGTCAGGCTGCGCATTTTCGACGGGGACATGCCGTCTTTCTCCCAGTAATGCCGGCATATCCAGCAACTGGCGGATCCTCTTGTGCTCATAATCCTTCGCGAGCAATTGCGCAGTGAGGGCTCGTTCTAGGCTAAATCCTTTGACCGCTGCATAGCTGGCCAAATAATCGACGTCGTCTTTCGGCAGCCCGAAATTAATTTCGAGCATTTTCGCCGCTTTATGGTCTTCCATAGTCTTCTTTCTCTCTAGCTATGTCTCTCGATCCCTCTCAAATCACATTATCGACCACAAACCTGATGAAATTCTTGGACAGTCGGCAATATGCGGAAACAATAGCCACCCCAGCACTACCCCCGCGCCAACCCGGCCCGAACTTTCAACGTGAGCACACGCAACGCCGACTCGTCGACGCGCTGGCGGAATACGGCCGACGCAGAGGCCTTTTGCTGTAATCCATCAATAATTTGCTGCGCAATCCCTGGGGTCCCCACGCAGACCAGGTCTCCACCAGCCTCGAGGAACTTCACGCCGAGGTCATTGGGGGGAATGCCACTCACGGCCGCCGCAGAGAGCGAATCCGACGTTACGACGCCGTCGAACTTGAGCTCACCTCGCAGCCGGTCTGTAATGAGCTTCGAGGAGAACGCCGCAGGATTGCGGGAATCGATGGCCGAATAGGTGGCCAGCGACATCATCACCATGTCGGGTTGTGCCTCAGCGAGCGCATGCACGAAGGCGCCCTCTTCCTGGCCACCAATAACGGTGGTGGTGTCGACGATGCCGTGAGTCGTGAAATCCGTGTTGCCCGTCACTGCACCAAGTCCGGGATAATGCTTGATGGACGTCATGACACCGGCATCGCGCATCCCGGCGATGAACGCACCCGCGGAGGCGGCGTTGCCCGCGGCATCCTGACCAAAGTCGCGATCGAGTGCACCGATGGGAGCATTCTGAGAGCGTGCCGCAGTTTGCACCGTTCCCAGTACAGGTGCCAGGTTGACATTGACGCCGGCGGCCTTGAGCTCCTTGCCCCATCCAGCGGAGAGCCTCTGCACAGTCGTAAGCGATTGGGTCCCCTGCCATTGCGCCGAAGGCATGCGTGAGAAGCCCGGTCCCTGGAGATGCTGGACGAGTCCGCCCTCCTGATCCGTTGCGATGAGCAGCCGATTATTCTGCGGTGCATAGCCCTGCACCGTGGATGTTATCGTCGCTAGAGCCTGCGTGCCGCCGTTCCAATTACCGAGGAGGAGAACCGAACCCACCTTGCCGTTACGCACAAAGCCGCGGATTTGACTTGGTGCCGTGGTTGCAACGTTTATCGGCGCCATCACCGTCTGCCCTACACGTTCCGTAAGGCTCATGGAATCAAGGATTTTCTGCGCCGTAGCATGCACTTTGGCCTGTGCGGCAAGCACTGAGTTCGGTGCGGGAACGGAATTTCGCTGCAGAGGAGAGGCAGACGCAGCGTGCGACGATTCCGACCCAGCCTCCGCCTGAGGCGACGCCCCTTCGGAAGATGCGTCTCCATCGGTGGTGCTCCCACACCCTGGTAACGCGCACGTCACCAACATCCCAAGGCAGGCGAGTATGACAGCCGCGCCGTAACGGAATGATATCTTGCGATGAACGCTCACGTGACTATTTTCTCACATCGCCCTTATCATCCGCATCGCCATCTTTCCCGTACAGCAACTTCCTCAGCCGGTCGTGCATCGCCTTGAAGCGCTCCTCGGCCGCGGCGTCGGGCTCGTAGTACACGCGGTCTTGCAGCGACTCCGGCAGGTAGCGCTGCTGAACGAAATGGTGCGGGAAATCATGTGGATTCTTAAATCCGACGCCGCGTCCCAGTGCCTCGTGCCCCTTGTAGTGAAAGTCCTGAGTGAACTTGGGCGCGGGGTGAAGTTTGTTGTTCTTCGCATCCTCGAGCGCGGCGTCGATGGCGAGCTGCGCGGAATTCGTTTTGGGCACCAGCGCCATTGCAATGGTGACGGACGACAGAATGTATTTGGCCTTAGGAAAGCCCACTTCGCGCGCCACGCGCAACGCCTCGAGCACGTCACCCCACATGCCGATATCGATGAGCTCAATGTCTTCAAACAGCAGCACCGTGAGGCGACGAATGATCGATTCCATGTCACCGGCCTGGATGAGCACCGCCAGATAATACAGGCTCGCGTCCACGTCCGAGCCTTTGACCGATTCGTGAAAGGCCGAGATGGTGTCGTAATGCATGTCTTCGGCCGCGTCCATGTCGAAGTTGTTGTTGCTGATGATGTCGCCGAGGTGCTCCTCGTCGACCGGCGAGCCCGACTTGACCACGATTTCGAGCGAGTTAAGGGCGAGACGCACGTCTCCGTTGGTCCTTTCGGCGAGCCAGTGCAGAACGTCATCGCCGCAATTAACCGTGGAACCGCCGAGTCCGCGCTCCTTGTCACTCACGGCCCTCTTGAGCGCGGTGAACACGTCATTCGGCTTCAGCGGAAAGACCTCGTAAATGATGAGGCGCGAGCGCAGAGCTGGAGCGACATTGAGATAGGGATTCTCGGTCGTCGCGCCCACCACGATGAGCTGCCCGGATTCGATAAAGGAGAGCAAGTAGTCCTGCTTGACGCGGTCGAGGCGGTGAATCTCATCGAGAAGCAGGACGACTGGGGTGGTGAAGGATTCCTCGGCGATTGCCTTGAGATCCTTCATCGTTGCGTTCGCCGCGTTGAAGAGTCGGAGAGGGTACTTGGTCGATCCCGCGATAGCGCTGGCAATACTCGTTTTCCCCGTGCCCGGTGGGCCATAGAGAATCATGGAGCTCAGTTGGTGGGCGGCAACCATCATGGCGATGGGTTTACCTGGCCCCACCAAATGCTGCTGGCCCACCACATCCTCGATTTTGCGCGGCCTCATGCGGTAAGCGAGCGGCTCATTGTCGTTCATGCTCAGCGGGGTGGCCGAGGCGGACGCAAAGGAAAAATCTGTTGTCATCTCTGTGATTAAAGCACTTTCCTCCCGACAGGAGTTATGCACAGATCAGTAGAACGAAGGCTTGGATCCGTCGGTATTGGGTTGGTTGACGCCCAGCGAATGGCGAATTTCCTTGCTGGGGTCGTTGATGAGCCTGACGACGAGGTCGGCGATTGATTTACGCGACACCTCAGTTCCCTTGAACGGCTCACCCTTCTGTGTGGTCTCATAGCTGACAATATCGTTGTTGGACAGCCAGGCCGGGCGGATGATCGTGTAGTCGAGATCGGAGTTCTCGATCACCTTTGCGGCGGCTTCGTACGTTTCGAGATATCCGCCGTCGAGCATCCGGTGGTTCCACTTTCCGAACTCACCCGGGACCTCGTCGTAGATGCCCAATGTCGAGATCCAAATGAGGCGCTTGACGCCCGCTTCTTTCATGCCTGCGACCACTGCTTTTGCTTGGTCCTCAATCCCACCGTTGCCGAGATTCGCGTAGACGATATCCGCGCCGCGTGCGGCCGCCGCGATGGCAGAGGCGTCCGTTGCATCACCCTCAACGGTGACTTCGCGCGAGGAATCCGTCACCTGAATGCGGCCAGTACGCCGCGCAAAGAGCCTCAAAGAATGCTTCGTCGTATCCATCAACTGCGCCTCGGCGAGCTTCGCAATATGTCCATTCGCACCCAGTATCAAAACCGTGCTCATTTTTCCTTCTTTCGTCTGTGTTCGTACTTTCAGGGTAAGGAGACGAACGCGGTTACGGAACGGACAATAACGTGGCATTGTCCGCACGTGCGCGCGAAATAGGTGGGTAAGGATATTCGAAGGGGGTCGCTCATGTGCCAGGCAAAGCTCAAGATTGCAACGGCCACCAAGGATCTCGTTGTGACTCACGACTTCGGGTCCATCACCGTCGCAGACATCGTCACGACGGCGGGATTACGCCGCCGGCAAACCTTCTACGACTATTTCCGCGACAAGTACGACGTGCTCGAGTGGATTTATCGAACAGAGATCACTGAAGTCGCACCCAACTGCACGACGTACCGCAATTGGCCCAGCACTCTGCGACGCATGCTGCATTATTTCGACGAAAACCAGCCGTTCTATCGCAAAGTCCTCGAACTTGACGAGCGAAACGCGCCGGAGGAGGTCATCGCGCGCCATATTTCCGAGATGATTGGAATCATCTTCTCTGACCTCGGTGAGACTGAACATCTCCTCATCAACGATTCCTACTGCACCTTCCTACAGCGCATGCTCAGCTCGGCCCTCCTCGACGAGCTCAAGGCGCATCTCACCTCAGATAAACACGAAACCACCGATGAAGAGATCGCCGACCTGCGCCGCTACATAGAGGATGGAATCAACGGTTTACTGCTGCGAACCGGCCGCATCTCCAGCTATCTCTCCTCCGCACAATGATTGCGCCGCGCGAGACACCGCCGTCTCGCATTCATCGCAAAAGCCGTTCAAGCAGGTGAAGTCCAATGCCGATCACGTCCTCATCCACGTCGAAGTAGTTGTTGTGATGCGGCGCCGGACTACCCGCACCCACCATGATGAAGGCACCCTGCCCACCGCGCCTCTGCGTGTTACGAATGAAGAGACTCGCGTCGTCGCTGGCACCCATGGGCGCGGTGCGCTGAATCTCCGTCACCCC
>JALCOX010000008.1 GCA_022649925.1 Bifidobacteriaceae bacterium
TGCCCGTGATCGGTGTTCCGGTACAGTCCCACGCCCTCAACGGACTCGATTCGCTGCTCTCCATTGTTCAGATGCCCGGTGGAATTCCCGTGGCGACGACAGCGATCGGGCGATCAGGTGCCGTCAATGCGGGATTGCTGGCCGTGTCGATTCTTTCGACCGGAGAGGATTCGTTCGCCTCAGGCCTTGCCACGGCATTGGACGAATACAGGAATTCTTTGAAGAAGAAGGTCGAGGAATCAAATGCCCAGCTTGTCTGAAAGTACGCATGGTGCGGTGTCGCAGTTGATGCCGGGCTCAGTGATTGGAATCGTGGGCGGCGGACAGTTGGGACGTATGATGGCGCTCTCGGCCAAATACATGGGTTTCCGCATTGGTGTTCTGGATCCCACGCCAGATTGCCCGACCGCTCAGGTTGCCGATTTTCAGGTGACTGCAGACTACGATGACCGCGAGGCGATTGCCGAGCTCGCACGCCGCTCCGACGTGCTGACGTACGAGTTCGAGAACGTGGACGCCGATGCGCTGGATGCCATCTCGGATGTCGTTGCTATTCCGCAGGGGACTGATCTGTTGCGCGTGACGCAAGACCGCATTCACGAGAAGACGTTTATCAATGAGCATGGGATCGACACCGCTCCGTGGCGTGCGATTTCCTCATATGAAGATCTCGTCGCTGCGTTGGAGCCTGGCGAGATCGGATACCCGTCCGTACTAAAGACGGATACTGGTGGTTACGACGGGCATGGGCAAGTGGTGTTGCATTCGGCCGCGGATCTTGACGCCATTGATGCCGCTGATTTTCCGCCCTCGATTCTTGAGGGCTTCGTTGATTTCGCGTTCGAGGCGTCGATTCTCGTGTCAGGAGACGGTGCGAACTACGTGACATTTCCAATTGTTCAGAATATTCATAAGAACAATATTCTGCATGTGACGCTTGCGCCGGCCCTGATTTCCACTGAGACTGCTCGCGTGGCGACGGATTTGGCGCTGCGCCTGGCCGATGGGTTCAAGCTTGCAGGGACTTTAGCCATTGAGTTGTTCGTTCTGCGCGATGGCTCTGTCTTGGTGAATGAGCTTGCGCCGCGTCCCCATAACTCAGGGCATTACACCATTGAGGCGTGCAGCATCGATCAATTTGATGCGCACATTCGTGGCATTGCGGGTTGGCCGTTGCCTGCGCCCGTGTTGCTGAGCCCCGCCGTGATGGTGAACGTGCTGGGGCAACACGTGAAAGGCACGCGCGCCGCTATTGCTGCGCATCCCTCGTGGAATTTCCACGATTATGGAAAGGCCGAGGCCA
Source organism: Bifidobacteriaceae bacterium (assembly GCA_022649925.1). Lineage (GTDB taxonomy): Bacteria > Actinomycetota > Actinomycetes > Actinomycetales > Bifidobacteriaceae > JALCQC01. Next base: position 1,304 of record JALCOX010000008.1, read on the forward strand.
AGCACAATCGCAAGATGGGGCATATTACGATTCTCGGACCAGACCCGGTCGCCCTCGCTCGCGAAGTAGATTCAACCGGAATCTGGGACGACCTCAAGTAATTATTTTCTTTTCCATCTCTCTCTTCCTTCCCGCGCTCGCTCCTTCGTTTGTGCGGACATCTGGAGGTTTGTGCGGACAGCATTTCTCAACGCGCCCCTCAAATGGATCATTTCGGAGTCATATCACGAAGATTCTCACTGAAATGAAGGATTGTGGGTGGAATTCTCCGCACAAATCTCTAGTTCTCCGCACAAACCCCTAGATGTCCGCACAAACGGGACAGGGACAGGGAAGGGGGAAGAGGAAAAGAAGAGGATAAGGAAGAGAAGGAGAAGAGAGAAGAAAAATTAGTTGAGGGCCTTTGCTCCGATGTCGTGACGGTAGAACAACCCTTCTGTGGGCAGCTCATCGAGGAGGCCGTATACGGAGTCTTGTGCCTCCTGGAGTGTGGGACGGGTTGCCTCCACAAGCAGAACGCGGCCAGATGAAGAAACCATGCCGACGTGTGAGTTTGCGACTCCCGCATAATAGGTATGAAGGCCCTCACCGTCGGGAATGTCGGGGATAATCGCTCCCTTGATCACGTGATCGGGGTAGCCTTCCGAGGCGAGCACTACGCCGAGCGTGGCCCCCTCGTGATTCCACGTGAACTCGGGTTCAGACCCATTGAGAATTGCAGTGATTCCAGCGGCAAAGTCTGAGGTCAATCGTGGCAGCACCACCTGCGTCTCGGGGTCACCGAAGCGCGCGTTGAATTCGATGGTCTTCGGGCCATCTTCGGTGGCGATCAAGCCCGCGTACAGCACACCGGTAAACGGTGTTCCTTCCTCTGCCATTGCCACTGCAGTCGGCTTCACGATGGTTTCGAGCGCTTCCTGCACAACCGAAGAAGGAATCTGGGGAACAGGGGAGTACGCGCCCATACCGCCAGTGTTGGGACCAAGGTCACCGTCGAAGGCGCGCTTGTGATCCTGGGCGATGGGCATCGGCCACACATCGCGGCCGCGCACAAAGCTCATGAGTGAGAATTCTTGCCCCTCAAGAAACTCCTCGATGACCACTCGCGCGCCCGCCTGACCAAATCGATTCTCGATGAAAATATCATCGAGCGCCTTCATTGCCTCCTCGAGCGTGAGGGCAACGGTGACGCCCTTTCCGGCAGCGAGCCCATCCGCTTTGATGACGATGGGAACACCCTGGTTGCGCACATATGCCTGTGCGGCCTCTTCCTGGTCAAAGGTCTGATACGCGGCAGTCGGAATATCATGCCGCACCATGAGTCGCTTGGCGAAATCCTTGGATCCTTCGATTTGGGCGGCAGCCTTCGAAGGACCGAACGCGGGAATACCCGCTGCCTCGAAGTCGTCCACGATGCCCTCGATGAGCGGAACTTCAGGACCTACGAAAACCCAATCCACGTTGTTGGATTGTGCGAACGAAATCAGTGCGGCGTGGTTTGACTGCGCCAAATCGACGATGTGAATGCCGTCTCTACTCATGCCGGGATTACCGGGGGCACAATAGACTTCCTCGACGTTCGGAGAGCGCTTGAGTGAATATGAAACAGCGTGTTCGCGACCGCCCGAACCGATCACAAGAATCTTCAGACCCATGATTGAATTCCTTCCAGACTTCAGACTAGTTGCACGCCAGCGGCCTCGTCGCGAGCGGTGACAACCTCGCCGATCACCCATGCCTTCTGCTCAGCGTCGGCCAAAAGCGCCATCGCGCGATCTGCATCCGCTGCCCCCACCGCAAGAACCATGCCCACTCCCATGTTAAACACGTTGTACATTTCTTCGTGCTTAACCGAGCCACACCGCTCGATGAGTCCGAAAATAGCCGGTTCCTCCCACGAACCGAGCCGCACCGAGGCCGTCAGACCTGAGGGCATCATGCGCGGAACGTTTTCGATAAACCCGCCGCCGGTAATATGCGAAACGCCGTGGATGAGTCCGGCAGCAATGAGCGGCTTGAGAGCAGAAACATAGATGGCAGTAGGAGTCAGCAGCACCTCTCCCACGGAGGCACCGCCCAGAACGTCCGGCGCGGAGTCAACGCTCAGCCCGCCGTCCTCGAACAGAGCCTTCCGCACCAGCGAGAATCCGTTGGAATGCACGCCTGTGGACGCCAGCCCGATCAAAACGTCACCGTCGCCAATTGAAGAACCGTCGATAATCCGGCTCTTTTCCACGACTCCCACGGTGAATCCCGCGAGATCGTACTCATCTGCGTCGTACATGCCCGGCATCTCGGCCGTCTCGCCTCCGATGAGCCCAGCGCCGGCGGCCACGCAACCGTCCGCCACGCCTGCGACGACCTGCTCGAGCAGCGCCGGATCGTTCTTGCCGCACGCGATGTAGTCAAGGAAGAATAACGGTTCCGCGCCCTGTGCCACGATGTCGTTGACGCACATGGCCACGCAGTCGATGCCGATGGTGTCGTGCTTGCCGGCGGCCTTCGCTACCAGTAGCTTGGTGCCCACGCCGTCGGTTCCCGAAATCAGCACGGGCTCCTTGTATCCCAACGACGCCAGGTCAAAGAGGCCACCAAACCCGCCAATGCCTCCCATGATGCCAGGGCGCGACGTGCGTGCAACGTGCGAACCGATGCGTTTGACCACTTCATAGCCGGCTTCGATGTTGACGCCTGCGGAATCGTATGCAGAGGGCATTAGGCCACCTTTTCCTGAGTGTGTTCCGTGTCGTAATACGTGAACTCGTTGCCGTTGTAGGCGCTGGAATTGCTGGCGTAATGGGCCACGCGCTCGCGCTCGGCGGGGGAGAGTGAATCGAGGAACTGCTGTTCATAGTCGCCCAGACTGGTGGGGTAGTCGCCGTTGAAGTAGGCCACGCACAGGCCCCCGTAAGGGGCGTCGGCGTGCAGGCCGACGGATTCGACGAGGCCGTCCACGGAGAGGAAGGCCAGAGAATCGGCGCCGAGGTAATCGCAGATTTCGTCAGTCGTCTTGTGTGCGGCGATGAGCTCCGATGTGCGCTGGATGTCGATGCCGTAGTAGCAGGGGAAACGCAGTGGCGGCGAGGCGATGCGGACGTGGACCTCAGCGGCTCCGGCTTCGCGCAGCAACGTGACGATGCGCCGCGACGTGGTGCCACGCACGATGGAGTCGTCGACGATGACCACGCGCTTGCCCTCCACGACGCCGCGCACGGCGGAGAGCTTCATGCGCACGCCTTGCTCGCGCAGCTCCTGGGTAGGCTGGATGAAAGTGCGGGCGACGTACTGGTTTTTTATCAGACCCATCTCGTTGGGCAACCCGCTCGCCTCCGCATACCCCGAGGCTGCGGAGAGGGAGGAGTTGGGCACGCCGATCACCATGTCGGCCTCGGCGGGTGACTCAGCGGCGAGCCGCTTTCCCATGCGCTTCCTGGCGGAATGGACGTTAACTCCGTAAATGCTGGAATCGGGGCGGGCGAAATAGATGAACTCCATGGAGCAGATGGCCTGTTGCACGTCGGCGGTGTAGCGCTCGATGTGGTAGCCCTCGTCGTTGACGATGACGATTTCACCGGGCTTGATGTCGCGCACGAACTCGGCGCCGACGGTTTCGAGCGCGCAGGTCTCGGAGGCCAAAACGTACGCGCCGTTGGTCATGCGGCCAATTGACAAAGGCCGGAAACCGTTGGGGTCGAGGGCCCCGATCATCGCGTCGGGGGTCATCAGCAGGTAGGCGAAGCCGCCGTGCACCTGGTTGAGAGCGTCCTTGAGACGGTCGACAAAAGTGCTCGCCGCCGAGCGCCTGATGAGGTGCATGAGCACCTCGGTGTCGGAGTTGGAGTGGAAAATTGCTCCCTGATTTTCGAGGCGCTCCTTGATGCTGGGGCAGTTGGTGAGGTTGCCGTTGTGGGCGAGCGCGCACTGGCCGTCGTGGAAGTTGAAGAGGAAGGGCTGGATGTTGTCGATCGAACCGGATCCTGTAGTAGCGTAGCGCACGTGGCCGATGGCCTTGGTGCCCACGAGCTGGGTGAGGGTTTCCTCGCGCTTGAACACCTGGGTGAGGAGTCCGAGACCGCGGTATCCGTCGAGTACACCGTCGTTGTTGACGACGATTCCCGCGCCTTCCTGGCCGCGGTGTTGCAGGGCGTGGAGGCCAAAGTAGGTGAGTCTGGCAGCATCGGGGTGACCCCAAACGCCGAAGACCCCGCACTCCTCGTGCAAACCTTCTAGTTCAGCAGGCATGCCAGTGACTCCTTCCAGACCTTCTTTGCGCTCATGGTGGCAACGCGAATGCCGTCGCCGTTCGTCAGGATGTTCAGCATTCCGTCGTCGCTCACGTGGCCGAGAAGCGTGGCGGCAGCCTCGGGACTGGTGGCGGCGACGCTCGCTTCAAATTGTTCGACCTTGCCTGCCGGGACCGAGACTACAAAGGATCCCACCGTCTCCGCGAAAAGCAGTGGGTCGTCGAGGTCGAGGGTGACGTCGACGCCGAGAACTTCCGCCTGTGGATTTTCGCGGCCGTCACCGGAGGCGGAGTCGAAACCGAACGCGGACTCGGCGAGCGCTACGGCCACGCCGCCCTCACTCACGTCGTGTGCGGAGGCGACGAATCCCGCTCGGATCGCCGTCAGCAGCGCTCGCTGAGTCGCTGCAATGGCGTCGAGATCTACGTCCGCGAGAACTCCACCGATGGAACCGGTCGTGAGCTTCTGCACCTCGGAGCCCGCGAAATCAGGACGGATTCCCTGTGGTCCGGTGAGGAGGTAGATGGCGTCGCCGGGATTTTTGAAGGCCTGGGTGGTGATGTGGTCGGTGTGTTCGAGGAGCCCCACCATTCCGATCATGGGTGTGGGGTACACGGCCTCGTGGCTGGTCTCGTTGTAGAGGCTCACGTTGCCGGAGATCACGGGGGTCTCGAAAGTGCGGCAGGCGGCCGAGATGCCGGCTGCGGAACGCTTGAGATCGTACATGACCTCGGGGTTTTCGGGGGAGCCGTAGTTGAGGCAGTCGGTGATGGCCAGAGGGGTGGCGCCCGATGCCACGATGTTGCTGGCGGCCTCGGCGACGGCGATCTTGCCGCCGATCTCGGGGTCGAGGTAGATGTAGCGGCCGTTGCAGTCCGTGGTCATGGCCAGAGCGGTGTCCGTGTCGCGCACGCGGATGACGGCGGCGTCGGAACCCGGGCGAATGACCGTGTTGGTGAGGACCTGTGAATCGTAGGTGTGCCAGATGTGTTCCTTGGACGCCACTGTGGGGCTTGCCAGCAGGTCGAGGAAGGTTTCGGAGGGATTCGTGATCTTCAGTGAGGCGGCACTTGCGTCCACTGCGCGCAGGCCTTTCAGACGCGCTGGCTCGGAATCGGGAAGGTGGTACTCCGGTGCGTCGTCAGTTAGGGCCCGCACGGGGATGTCGGCCACCACCGCGCCCTTGTGCTCGAGCGTGTACTGACCGTCGTCGGTGACGCGGCCGATGGTGACGGCGTCGAGGCCGTAGGCGGTGAAGATCTTCTTGATCTCATCTTCGTGACCTGCGCGCACGCACAGCAGCATGCGCTCCTGAGATTCGGAGAGCATCATTTCGTAGGGCGTCATGTTGGTCTCGCGCTGGGGGACGTCGTCGAGCTTGAGGTACAGGCCCGTGCCGGCCTTTGAAGCCATCTCAGCTGAGGAGCTGACCAGGCCTGCGGCACCCATGTCTTGAATTCCCACGAGGATGTCGTTGTGGTTGTGAATCACGTCGAGGCAGGCTTCAACGAGCTGTTTCTCCATGAAGGGGTCGCCCACCTGTACTGCCGAGCGCTGTGTCTCGTTGCCTTCTCCGAACTCCTCCGACGCGAAGGTGGCGCCGTGGATTCCGTCGCGTCCGGTGGTGGCACCCACGTACATGATGGAGTTGCCGGCACCGGCGGCACGACCTTTTTGAATGTCCTTGACGTCGATGAGGCCTACGCACATCACATTGACGAGGGGGTTGCCCTCGTAGCAACTGTCAAATTCAGTCTCGCCGCCCACGGTGGGCACGCCGATGCAGTTGCCGTAGCTGGAGATGCCCGCCACCACTTGGTCGACGAGGAACTTGTTGCGGTCCACATCCTTGGCGTGGGCGGCGGTGAGCTCACCGAACCGGAGCGAATCGAGCACAGCCACAGGGCGGGCCCCCATCGAGAAGATGTCGCGCAGGATGCCGCCCACTCCCGTTGCGGCACCCTCAAAGGGTTCAACCGCAGAGGGGTGATTGTGGCTCTCGGCCTTGAAGACGACGGCCTTGCCGTTGCCGATGTCGACGATTCCAGCACCCTCTCCAGGGCCTTGGAGAACACGCGGCCCTGTGGTGGGGAAGCTCTTGAGAATGGGGGTGGAGGACTTGTAGCAGCAGTGTTCTGACCACATCACCGCGAAGAGCCCGGCCTCTGTGTAGTTGGGGAGTCGGCCCAGCATGCCCACGGCGCGCTCATACTCGGCGTCGGTCATGCTCCAGCCGAGATAAATCTTGGTGTCGCGGACTTCTTCGGCGGTAGGTTCTGCGGTGGTTTTTACGGCTGTCTCGCTCACTTCTTCTGCCTTTCGTAACCGATTCAAGTGTGTGCGGGCTCGCTATGCGGCGAGCGAGTCGATGAGTGATGCAAAGAACGGCAGGCCATCGTCGCTTCCCAGGAGCGTCTCTACGGCGCGCTCGGGGTGAGGCATCATGCCCAGCACGTTGCCGGCCTTGTTGGTCACCCCCGCGATGTCATCTACCGAGCCGTTGGGGTTGTGACCCTTTGCGTAACGGAAGGCGATCTGGTTGTTGGCCTTGAGCTGTTCCAACTCTTCGGCGGTGACGGTGTAGCGTCCCTCGGCATGGGCCACGGGGAGGCGGAGCAACTGATCGGGGTCGTACTTGCTCGTGAAGCGCGTGGCATTGTTGGCGACCTCGATTTGAGCCGTTTCGCAGACAAAGCGCAGGGAGGTGTTCCTCAGCAGGGCGCCGGGCAGCAGCCCCGCCTCGCAGAGGATCTGGAAGCCGTTGCAAGTTCCGAAGACCGGCTTGCCCTCGTCCGCAAAGCGGCGCACCTCGTTCATGACAGGGCTGAATCGAGCGATGGCGCCGCAGCGCAAGTAGTCACCGTAGGAGAATCCTCCGGGGATGAGCACAGCGTCAAAACCGGAGAGGTCCGTGGCGTCGTGGCGCACGAATTCCGCGTTCATTCCGGCTATGTTCTTGATGCCCCAGAGCAGGTCCTTGTCACAGTTGGAACCGGGGAACACGATGACGGCGAAGCGCGGGCTCATGCCTGAGCCTCAGCGATCTCGTAGCGATAGGTCTCCATGTTGGGGTTCGCCAGCAACTTGTCGCAGATGGCGTCGATGGTCTCTTCGAGCGTGGTGCCATCACTCGGATGCGCCATGATCTCGAAGTACTTGCCGATGCGCACCGAATCGATGCCCTCGTAACCCATGCGGGAGATGGCTCCCTTGACGGCCTGACCCTGTGGGTCGAGCACTGATTCCTTATACGTCACGTACACCGTGACCTTGTAGTTTTTTGAAGATGTCATTTTGTCCCCTTCATGCTTGCCAAGTTCACGATGTCCGTTTTCCGCATTTGTCAGTGGCTGGCGGCCAAGGCCTCGAGGCGACCCAGAATTTCGTGGTACGCCGGAAGGATGCTTCCTAAGTCCTTTCGGAAGATGTCTTTGTCGAGTCGCTCGATGTTCCCGTCGGCGACGGCACCGTCAGCACCGGAATCCTTGAGATCCCAGAGGCGGCAGGTATCCGGAGTGATTTCGTCGGCCAGGAGGATTTGACCGTCGGACGTGGTGCCCATCTCGATCTTGAAATCGACGAGTTTCACATCGATGGACTTAAACAGGGCGGTGAGTTTTGTGTTGATTGTACGGGCGAGAGTTGCAATTTGGGCGAGTTCTTCGCGGCTGGCCAACCCGAGGGCCACAGCGTCATCGTCATTGATGAACGGATCGTTGAGTGGGTCTGACTTGAAATAATATTCGAGAACTGGAGCCTTGAGTTCCGTTCCCTCCTCAACCCCTAGCCGCTTGGAGAAGCTGCCGGCCGCCACGTTTCGCTGCACGATTTCGAGGGGGAACATCGTCATCTTTCGCACCAATTGATCGGTGGGAGAAATCTGTTTGACAAGATGACTGTCGATTCCGACTCGTTTGAGTTCATCGAAGATCAGTGTCGTGATGCGGTTGTTGAGCTCCGCTTTCCCGGCTATCTGCTCTTTCTTGGCCCCATTACCGGCTGTTGCCTGGTTGAGGTATTCGACCCACAGAACTTCGGGATCTTCCGTTGCGTACAGTTTCTTTGCCTTGCCCTGGTAGAGCAGACCCAACTTCTCCATGTTCGCCTTTCGTTTGCGTTTTTTGAAGAGATAGGGGAATTCCGTAACAGTTAACAAGCTAGCAATTCAGCGTTACAAAGAAACGCCCAATTCAGCTGAGCTGTGTTTCGAGGCTGTTAACAATTTCTTGCGTCCGTGCGCGCGCCTCTGCCTGCGTATTTCCGCTCGCCAGAGCGAGGCCAAGACGACGGTGCCCGCGAATCTCGGGCTTGCCAAAGAGGCGAAGATCTGCGGTGGGAACGCTCAGTGCTGTGTTAACTCCTGTGATCTCCGGGCGACCGTACCCCGCAACTATGAGGGGACGCGACGCCCACGTCGTCGCTTCTCGACGAAGCCCGAGCGTCTCGGCGGTGACGGGAACTCCCAACAGTGCGCGTGCGTGAAGGGCAAATTCACTGAAATTCTGGGAGGCCAGAGTCACCATGCCGGTGTCGTGGGGACGGGGAGAGACCTCGTTGAAGAGCACGCGCCCGTCGGTGAGGACGAAGAGTTCCACGCCGAAGACGCCCCTGCACTCCTCCTCATTTTGTGCGGCCTGAGCCGCTAATCCCTTCACGCACGTCACGGCGATTTCGCGCGCCGTCTGCAGCGTTTCCTCGGGCACCGCTGCCGGCTGCCACGATTCGCGGTAGTCGCCGTCTTCCTGCCGCTGTCCGATGGGCGCGCAGCATTCGATGCCCGCCGTCGAACTGACAGTCAGCACCGTGAGCTCATAGTCGAGTGGCGCAAAGGCTTCGACGATGACACGGGAGACGTCTCCTTCGGTGGCGACCCGTCGCTCGTTCTGCGCGATTTCCCAAGCGTCCGCCACCACGGTTGCGTCGGGATAGTGGATCACTGACTGCCCGTGCCCTGAGGAGCTCATGACGGGTTTGATCACGCACGGGGTCCCTACCGTGTTTACGGCCGCTTGCATTTCCTGGAGGTTTCCGGCGAAGCGATAGGGGGTGGTGGGCAATCCGAGCTCCTCGGCGGCCAAGGTTCGCAGGCGCTCGCGGTCCATGCAAATTTCTATCGCCCGCGAGCTCGCGGCGACGGTGATGCCTGCGGCGGCTGCTTGGGCAAGGACTCCTGTGGCGATTGCTTCGATTTCAGGGACGATGATGTTCGGTTGAACCTCGTCGATGACTTGCGTCAGTCTGTTTCCGTCTGCCATGTCGAAGACGCGGGCCTCGTCGGAAACGCTTGCGGCGGGTGCGTTTGCGTACGAGTCGGCTGCGCACACCCAGGCGCCCAGCCGCGAGAATTCTATGGCGACTTCCTTCCCTAGCTCTCCCGAGCCGAGGAGAAGGACGCGCGTGTTGTCAGGTTTACTTGGATTTCCAAGAAGGGTGACCATGACTTCATTCTGACATCGCTGCGGGTCGAGAATGTTTCCTTCTGTGTTTACGATGGAACTCATGACTGAGGAAACCGTGCCCAAGGAAGCTGTGTGCCCTGACGGCAAACCACTCACCATTGCCATGGTGATGGACACCATCGGGACCCAAGGAAACGGAACATCAAATTCGGCATTGCAATACGCGACGGAACTCGAGGCACGAGGGCACACCGTCAGGATCGTCGGGGTGGGAGCGCCTCTCTACCGGGCGCGAGTGCACCACATTCCCTTTGTGACGTGGATCGCCAGCAAACAGTACATGTCTTTTGCCCAGCCCAGTCCGGAGCTTTTCGATCAGGCCTTCAAGGGCGTCGATGTCGTGCACATCTATCTACCCTTTAAATTCGGGCGAGAGGCGCTCAAGGCGGCGCGGTACCGGCACATTCCGGTGACTGCCGCCTTCCATCTCCAGCCTGAAAACATCACTTACTCGGCGGGTGTGCGCTATGTTCCCGGGATTCCACGCTTCCTCTATTGGCTTTTTAAAAAGTGGCTGTACAAGCGCGTCACCCATATTCATGTGCCCACTCAATTGGGGGCGCGCCTGTTGGAGGAACACGGGTATCACAACATCATCCATGTGATTTCCAACGGTTATCGCCCCATCTTCGCGCCCAGCAAGCAGACCCGCGCAGAGCGCGAGGTTCGTGCTCTCGAGCTAAACGATGATTTTCGGGACTTGCGCAAGCAGCTCAGCGTCATCGGCGACGATGAGAATCCGACCGATGTGGCAGTCCATCTGCCGCTGCGTTTCAGGATTTTAGCGTCGGGGCGACTCGCCAACGAGAAGGATCAGATGACCTTGCTCAGGGCGGTGTCTTTGAGCAAGTACAACGATCAGATCGACGTGCTCATCGCAGGCACGGGGCCGCTGCGGCATCGACTGAGGCGACGGGCCAAGAAGCTGCTGGCCAACCCCGTCTCCATTGACTTCCACGCCAACGCTGGGATGCCGGCGTTCCTGCGTTCTGGCGACCTGTTTGTGCACCCCTCGATCGCCGACCTCGAGTCGGTGAGCGTCATCGAGGCAATGGCGACGGGACTCGTGCCAGTGATCGCAGATTCGCCGCTCTCCGCCGCCGGACAATTCTCTCTGTGTGAGGAGTCGTCGTTCCCCGTCGGCGATGCTGAGACGCTGGCGCAGCGCATCGACTGGTGGATTGAACACCCGGTCGAGCGTGCTCAGTGGAGCCGTACATATGCGGATCATACCTTCGAGCATTATTCGATTCATGTCAGCGTGCGCAAATTTGTGCAGATGGAGCGCGAAGCGATAGCGGATGAGGGTGACGCAATCATCTGATGTGCGGATTTCGCATCTGATGTGCGGAAGTTTTTGAAGAATGCTCGAACTCTCACGTCGGAGCCTAGGAAAAGTGTGCTTATACGAGGCTTTTCCGGGAGAATCTGCACATCAGATGAGAAATCTGCACATCAGATGCATGCGCGCCTTATTAGGGTACCGATTTTCCCGGCTCGAGTGCTCGCGGGTTTGAGGGCTCGAAGGATCACTCGCCGCTGGTGACCTTGATTCCCACGATGGCGACGATGAGCAATGCGATGAAAACCCACGTCCACGGCGCGATCTGGTCTTTGAAAACGAGTGCGCCGATCAGGACTGAGCCCACCGCTCCGATTCCCGTCCAAATGGGGTAGGCGAGGCTGAGGGAGAGTTGTTTAGTCGCCAGGGCCAGCAACCCCACGCTCAAGGCCATCGTTGCAAACGTTGCGAGCGTCCAGCTGAGACGACTGAAGCCGTCGCTCATTTTCATACAGGTGGCCCACACGAACTCGAAGAGTCCTGCTGCGATAAGTTCGATCCATGCCATGATGAGTGTCCTTTTCTGTTTGTGCGTTTCGCGTTTCAATTCCCGCGGAATGGGCATAAAAAAAGACATCTTCGATTTCTTCTCATGACCTAACGAAATCGAACATGTCTTCAGTCGGCGCGGGTACCAGCAGTTATCGGTATGCGCCCACGTGTGCGGCGACGTGCTGATATGTGCCAACGTCGCACCCACCCGGTGGCGAGTGCGAAGATTGTATTCAGTTGTTCTTCAGAAGGTAGCACACTTGATTCATTTGGTGTGGCTTACAATCCACTCATGGTGAAAATGACGAGGTCGAGCGGTGAGGTCGCGAATCGGAGCGTCCAAATCCGGACTGCGCGTCCCGACGATGCGCGAGAGTTGTTGGCTGTCTATGCGCCCTACATTCTCGGCACGACCATCACCTTTGAAGAAACCGTGCCGAGCGTCGAGGAGTTTCGTGCGCGCATTGAGACGACCTTGGAACGGTATCCGTATCTCGTGGCAGAAGAAGTGCTTCCTTCCGCTGGATCGGCCAAGATTCTAGGCTATGCCTACGCGGATGCCTACAGTTCGCGCGTGGCCTACGACTGGTCTGTTGAGACGGCGATCTATATTTCGCGTGAGGCGGGTGGCCGCGGCGTGGGATCTGCGCTTTATCGGGAGCTCGAGCGTGTGCTCGCGCGCCAGCACGTGGTGAATCTCGGCGCGTGTATCACTACTGAGAACGAGGGGAGTCTCGGGTTCCATCGCCATCTCGGCTACGAGAAAGTGGCCGAGTTCAAGCATTTTGGTTTTAAGTTCGGCCGGTGGCTCGATGTGACGTGGATGGAGAAGACGTTGGGGGAGCTCCCGGTTCAGCCCGAGCCCTTCGTGCCGTTTGGTGAACTTTCGTGAGGCTTGGGCAGTCTTCCTGCGCGTTTGAGCGACTCACGGATGATGTACTCCATTTGCCCGTTGACGGATCTCAACTCGTCGGAGGACCATTGCTCGACGGCCTTCCACAGCTCGGGGTCGACGCGGAGGGGATATTGCTTTTTCGCTGCCATGTCGGCCCCTTTGTGTGAATTCGTACAGATACTTTCGGCCAGTGTAATCGCTGGCGGCCACGTTGTGCGTGAGCTCAGTTATTGAGCTCGGTACAGTGCTCAGTTATACAGCGAGCCCGTGTTGATGACCGGCTGCGCGTCGTTATCCGCGCAGAGCACCACCATGAGGTTGGAAACCATCGTCGCCTTGCGTTCGTCGTCGAGGCTGATATCGGTGTCTTTGTCCAGCTCCTTGATGGCCATGTCGACCATGGAAACCGCTCCCTGCACGATCTTGGTGCGCGCAGAGATGATGGCCTCGGCCTGTTGACGTCGCAACATCACCTGCGCGATCTCGGGTGCGTAGGCGAGATGCGTGAGGCGTGCGTCCTCGACGGTGATTCCAGCAGGTGCGAGGCGCTCGCTGAGTTCCCTGCGCAGGGCCTGGGACACCTCGATGATGTTGGAGCGCAGTGTGATCTGATCGGATGAATCGTCCTCGTTGTTGTCGTAGGCGTAGAGACTGGCGACGTGGCGCAACGCAGTTTCGGACTGAGTGGATACGTACTGCTCGTAGTTGTCGACATCGAAGACGGCCTTGGCGGTGTTGACGACGCGCCACACGATAACGTTGGCAATCTCGACGGGGTTTCCGTTCTTGTCGTTGACTTTGAGCTTGGGTCCGTTGAGGGTGCGTTGGCGTAGCGACACTTTGGCCTTGACGGTCTTGGTGGTCGCATCGTCATCGTCGTCGCCCTTTTTCTTGGAAGAGGTGAGATCGATCTCCGTTTGGAGTGCGCGCGAATAGAAGGGATTGGCCCAGTAGAAGCCGGTCTCTTTGATGGTGCCCTTGTAATTTCCGAAGAGGACCATGACGCGGGCCTCGTTGGGTTGAAGGGTGAAGAAACCGCAGGCGAGGATGGCGCCGATGAGGAAGATGACGATGCTGACGGCCAGGAGTGGTGCGGCGGCCGACTGATGCAGAGTGAGACTGAAAGCGAACAGCGCGATGGAGATGGCCAGAATTATCGCCACGGTGGCGAGCATCGGAGCGCCTTTGCTTGCGCGGCCCGGGATCTCGGCGACGGTTCGTTGTGTCGGGGTACCTGCAAGTGCTGGCTTACTTGTTGATTCTTTCGGTTCTGACATGGGAATACCTTTCTTGGACTGACTGATATAGATATGATATCACTTTGATGTCAGTCTTTGATTGTCTGTGGTGAGTCAGGGTGATTTCTCGTGTCTCGCTCGACACACCCTTAACCGGATCGGTCAAAGGGCTAAAGTGTCCATCGTTGACCGATTCGGTCAGTGTGGACGTGGCCCGAAAAATTGTGGCACGGATAAAACTATGACGAGAAAAGACTACACATTAAACTGCGATGTCATACCGGCCAGGTAAACGCTACCCCTCACGCCATGTCGAGCAGCCCCTGAATCCCCTTGGCGCGCAGCGTATCTCGGTACGGAGTCGCTTCGTCTGCGATGAGCGCGTCGATGGCCTTCATGCCCAGTACCTCGACGGGTGCGTGGTCGTCGGTGAGAACGAGCGAAGGATCGAAATCCGCCGCGTTCGCAGTCGTGGCCACCGCCGCGACCGTCGACATCACGCTGCTGAGCTCGTAGCTTCCGGTGCGGGCGTAAGCGGTTTCGGAGGCAGAATTGAGAGCGCCGGTAATCGTGCCAGATTTTTTGACGAACAGCTCGCGGTTCGTGGTGCCCTCGACGTCAGCGGTGGCGACCTGCGAATCCGAGAACGTGTGTGCAATGGTCGCCTCGAGTGCCTCGTTGATGGATCCCTTACCGTCCGAGTGCATGTTCATGTTGACAACCATGACGCCGCCGGGGTTGAGGTGTGAGCGCACCAGCGAAAAGAACTCCTGCGAACTCATCTGGAACGGAATGGTGATGTCTTGATAGGCATCCACCATGATCACGTCATAGTGGGCATTACCCGCTGCTGCCAGCCATGCGCGCCCGTCGTAGGTGCTCACGGGAATGTCGGCAGGCTCGTCGAAATACTGGTCCGCCAAGGACGTAATCTTGTCGTCAATTTCAACGCCCGTGATTTTCATTTTCGGATAGTATTGCCGCAACTGGCGCGCATACGTGCCAGTTCCCATGCCAAGAATCAGAGCACTCTTGGCAGAAGTGGCGAGAGCGGGTGCCGCCAAGGCCGTGTCGTAGTAGAGGCCGGTGAGACCGCCCTGCTTCATTGCCACCGACTGCACGCCGAAGAGCACGTTCGTGGAAAGAATCGTGCGGTCGGAGAGTGACTTGACCTGCAGATAGTTGTAGACCGATTCGCCCTCGAAGGCGACGTTCTTCTCCCAGAAGGCGAAGCCCGTCAGCGGCGACACCGCCGCGGAGCCTGCAAAAACAATCACAGAGATGACGCTGGCGATCAGGCGTATGCGCGCGGCGATGAAGTACACCAACGGCAGCACCAGCAGGATTCCTGAGAAAATGAGGAACGTCACGAAGGTTCCGACCGCCGGAATGGTGACGAAGGTGGGCAGGAACGTTCCAAGAATTGAGCCGATAGTGTTGGCGGCGCCCAGGCGGCCCACCACCGAGGCGTTGTCGTCGAGCGAGTCCATGGTGAATTTGGCGAGACTCGGAGTGACCGTTCCCAACAAAAACAGCGGCGGCACGAAGATGATCATGCAGCTGGCAAAGGCTGCGATGATGAGGAAATTCGTTGACACAGTAACGATCAGTGCGCCCGAGATTCCGAGAATCACGTACTTACCGACCAAGGGAATCAGCGCGATCCACACGGCCGCGATGAGGATGCGCATGTACAGCTTGTCGGGGTTAGGATCCTTGTCGGCGCGCCGCCCGCCCCACACGTTCCCCAGCGCCATGGCGATCATGATGGTGCCGATGATGATGGTCCACACGATCTGCGAACTGGAGAAATACGGAGCGAGAAGGCGCGAAGCACCGAGTTCCGCCGCCATCACCGCCATGCCCGCGAAGAATTCGGTGGCGTAGAGGTAGAGGCGGTTCTTCAGCAGTGGTCGAGTGTGAGCGGTGACGCTCGCTGCGGATTCGTGGCTTTGCGCAGCGTTTGGACTAACGGTGGTCATGCATCACAGCCTATCGCGTGAAGTGCGCCGAGTATGGTCGAAGATGACTTCAATGAGAAAGAGATGATGCATCAGATATGGGATCTGACAAAGTTGCGGGTGTGAATAAGAACCAGACCTCGGAGTATTTTGCGCCGGTGGACTCGTTGCTGCGCAACGCCGACGACGCCACGGTTGCCGAAATCATGGATCGCGATCCTTACGTGTGCCACGTTGACGACACCGTTGGGCAGGTGGCCGATCGGTTGATCGCTCTCAAAGTGAGCAGTCTTCCCGTCGTTGAGGGTAGCGGTGAGAAGGATTCCACCATTGTGGGATTCATCAGCGACGGAGACATTATGCGCGCCATCGCCTCCTACGAGCCACAGGCGATTTTCACTGGAGGACAGTCCTCCATGGTGTACTTCGACGACGAGCCGCTGCCCCAAAAGGTGCAAAAACTAAGTGGGCAGAACATCATGGACATCGCCACCAGCAAGGTGGTGTGTGTCCGTTCCGATCAGAGTGTCGGTCGGGTTGCGCGCATCCTCGCCAAGAAGCAATTCAAAAAGATGCCGGTGGTCGACGGAGACGGCGCTTTGGTGGGTGTGATTCGGCGCAAGAGCATCATCAAATTCGCCTTCCTCAACATCTTCCACAACGGCTCCGACGCGCCGCGTTCGGACCGGTAACTGCCAACCGCCGGGATCAGGCCTCGAGGTTGCTCTGCGTCCCAGCCTGGGCTCCGGCGTTTGCCTGCTGTTGCTGGGCGGCGTCGAGCTTGCCGCGCACCTCGTCGAGGAGCGCCTGAGCGCGTTGTGCCAGAGCCTCGCCGATTTCCCATTGCCGCATGGAGGCGTCGAGATCGAGTCCGCCGGCTTCCAGGGCCTGGACGGCCTGGACGAGCTGGTCGCGCGCCTGCTCATAGTTGAGTTTGGAGATCTGGTCGCGTTCCTTGTCGGTGAGGCTGGAGACGACGGCCGGAGTGGATTCGTTCTTCTTTGCAGTTGCCATGATGATGTTCCTTATATTTAGTGTGTTTCTGGGACGGTCTGTGTTTCCGTGACGGTTGCGGCGATGCTGCCCGACTTGAGCGTCACGCCGATGCGATCCTCAGGGGAGAGGTCCGCGGCGGTCGAGATGACGTGGCCCTGCGAGTCTTGGACGACGGCGTAACCGCGATCGAGCGTTGACTGTGGGCTGAGCGCTGTCAGGCTCGAGTGCAGTTTCTCGACGGTGAGCGAGGCGTCGTCGACGATTCTGCGCAGACCGATGTCGAGATGTTGGCGAGCATCGTCGATGAGGCGCTGTGGCCGTTCGAGCATGGTGAGCGGCTGAGTGAGGCTGGGACGGTTTGCGTAACCCTCGATGAAACGGGTTTCGGAATCGATCCGAGATTGCAGCCTCAAGGTGATGCGTTCGCGCGCTTCGGCGACGAGGGCGAGTTGTTCCACCACGTCGGGGACGCTGCGCTTGGCGGCGTCGGTGGGGGTGGAGGCGCGCAGGTCGGAGGCCAGATCGATGAGGGTCCAGTCGTCTTCGTGCCCGATGGCGGAGACTATGGGCGTCTGGCAGGCGGCCGTCGCGCGGACGACC
This sequence comes from Bifidobacteriaceae bacterium, assembly GCA_022649925.1. Taxonomy (GTDB): domain Bacteria; phylum Actinomycetota; class Actinomycetes; order Actinomycetales; family Bifidobacteriaceae; genus JALCQC01. Next base: position 18,531 of record JALCOX010000008.1, read on the forward strand.
CCTTCATCAGAGAATCCGATGAGATCCTCGAAGGAGCCACCGCCTCGAGCCACGATGATGACATCCACGCTGGGGTCGGCGTCGAGCTTCTGAATGGCGGCGATGACCTCGGGAGGGCATTGAGGCCCTTGCACGTGCACGTGTTCCACGGTGAAGTCGATGGTCGGCCAGCGCAGGTGTGCGTTCGTCATGACGTCACCTTCGGCGCGAGCCTGAGGTGCGCAGATGAGTCCGATGCGCTGAGGAAATTGCGGAAGGGGAATCTTGTTGTCATCGTCAAAGAGCCCCTCGCCCTTGAGTCGCTTGCGGAGCTCCTCAATCTGGGCCATGAGATCGCCTTTGCCGACGCGACGAATGTCGTCTCCCATGAAGCTCAGTCGTGTCTGCTTGATCCAGATGTCGGCGCGACCGTGAACTACCACGCGGTCGCCCTGGCGGAAGTCGCGTGCCATTCCCGCGAAACGACCGAAGCCCATCACCTGAATGGACACCTCTTCGGTGTTGTCGCGCAAAGTGATGTAAGCGGAACCGGAACGACGGGTGTTGATCTCTGAGATTTGCCCCTCGATCCACGCCCCCGGCCACTTTTCGACGGTCTGGTGGAATACCTGCGCGATGTGACTCACCGGCCACGGATTGTCCGCGGTGGTCTCGCGTGCCAGGCGTGGGAAGGGCTCGGCGGCAGCGGGAGCCGTGGTCTCGCCAATCCCCACGAGGTGGGCTTGCGCATCTGTGCCCGAGGAATTCGATGCGCCGTTTGTCTGATAAGAACTCATTCCTCAACACTGAGCCAGAGTCGGGACATTTGCAAGCGAATTCCACCCCTGTGGTCGAAGGTGAATTTGCGCTGAGAAATCAATCATTTCAAGGGATTTTGCACAGGCTTGACAAGGAGGAGCGGGGGAGAATTTACACGAAAGATGAAGGCGTCTTCGGCTGTACAAACTCGCCGTAACCGTCCGAGAAACACCACCCTTACCGGGGTTGGTAACCGTTGCCTAGTAAATTAATGAAGCATGGCGGACGAGAAAACACAGATGAAGATGGCGAAGCAGCACGCTCTGAGAGTTGGTCTCGATATTGGATCCACCACAGTCAAGGCTGTGGTCCTCGAAGACGTGGCGCCGAATTCCGACGAGCAGCACGAGCAGCAGAAGCCCGTCGCACCGGAGATCATCTTCTCCGATTACCGTCGTCACCACGCCAACGTTCGCGCAACTGTAGCCGGCCTCATCCAAGACATTCATAAGCTCCTGCTGTCCCAAGATCGCGGTGACATTCCGATTCACTTCGCAATCACCGGTTCCGGTGGACTCGGTCTGGCCGACAGTCTTCACAGCCAGTTCATCCAAGAGGTCATCGCCGAGACCGAGGCAATCCAGACGGATTACCCGCAGGCGGACGTCATTATTGAGTTGGGTGGCGAAGACGCCAAGATCACGTATTTGAAGCCAACGCCTGAACAGCGGATGAACGGTTCGTGCGCCGGCGGAACCGGAGCGTTTATCGACCAGATGGCGACGCTTCTCAACACGGACGCCGCCGGTCTCAACGAGTACGCAAAGCACTCCACTACCTTGTATCCCATCGCGTCGCGGTGCGGAGTTTTCGCGAAGTCCGACCTTCAGCCGCTCATCAACGACGGTGCCGCCAAGGAAGATCTTGCCGCCTCCATCTTCAACGCGGTGTCGACACAGACGATTGCGGGTCTCGCCTGCGGTCGCCCCGTCAAGGGCAACGTCGTATTCCTCGGCGGTCCGCTCTTCTTCATGTCGGAATTGCGTGAGGCTTTCCGACACACGCTGGAGGGCGTGACGGACACCTTCATCACCCCCAAGGACGCGCACCTCGCCGTCGCCTACGGTGCCGCTCTCCTCGCCGGTTCCGACGAGGGCGAAAACGCCGACAACGCCGAGGCGGTCACCTGCGCCGAGCTCCTCACCGAGCTGCAGGTCCTTTCGACCGTCAAGGCGAATATCGCCTCGATGCGTCCTCTTTTTAAGGATAAGAACGAGCGCGAGAGCTTCGATGAGCGCCACGGTCGCGAACAGGTCACGGTCGGCACTCTCGACGGCGCGAGCGGGCCGCACTTCCTGGGTATTGACGCCGGCTCGACCACGATCAAGGCTGCGCTTGTCAACGACGATCAGGAGATCGTCTGGTCCTCATACGCGACCAATCAGGGCAGTCCGCTGATTGGCGCCGCGGAAATCGTCAAGAAGATCACAGCCGAACTTCCCGCCGACGCCTACATCGCGCGCAGTTGCGCGACAGGGTACGGCGAGGGTCTCATCACGGCGGGACTGCATCTGGACGAGGGCGAAGTCGAAACGATGGCGCACTACCGGGGCGCAGAGGTCGTGAGCCCGGGCGTCACGTCGGTGATCGACATCGGCGGTCAGGACATGAAGTATCTCGCCGTCACCGATGGCGTTATCGACTCCATCGCCGTCAACGAGGCGTGCTCTTCTGGTTGCGGCTCCTTCCTGCAGACGTTTGCACAGTCCATGGGATTGAGCATCGAGGAGTTCACCCAGGCGGCGCTCAACTCCACCAGTCCAGTGGATCTCGGCTCTCGCTGCACGGTGTTCATGAATTCTTCGGTCAAGCAGGCGCAGAAAGAGGGCGCCACGATTGAAGACATCGCGGCCGGCCTGTGTTACTCAGTGGTGAGGAACGCGCTGTACAAGGTCATCAAGCTGCGCGACTCGGGCGATCTCGGCTCCACTGTGGTGGTTCAGGGCGGAACGTTCTTGAACGACGCCGTGCTGCGCGCCTTCGAGCTGCTGACGAACCTCGAGGTCACCAGGCCCAACATCGCGGGTCTCATGGGTGCCTACGGCGCGGCCCTCACCGCGCGAATGCACTTCGGCAATCTCGAAGAAGAAGACGAGGCACAGAGCGAGAAGACGACCGGCGCCGAATTCCGCCGCACGTCTTCGGTTCTCACGGGTGAGGCGCTCGACCATCTCTCCATGACGTCCGAGCGTGACATCTGCAAGCTGTGCCAGAATCATTGCAAGCTCACGATCACCACGTTTGAGGACGGCACGCGCTACGTGACGGGCAACCGCTGCGAACGCGGAGGCGACCGCAACAAGAAGAAATCCACGCTGCCCAACCTGTACGACTACAAGTACAAGCGCGCCTTTGGCTACCGTCGCCTCACCGAGAAGAAGGCAACCCGCGGCGACATTGGCATTCCGCGCGTGCTCAACATGTATGAGAACTACCCGTTCTGGTTCACGCTGCTCACCAAGCTCGGCTTCCGCGTCATGATCTCGAAGCGCTCGAGCCACGAGGTGTTCGAGAAGGGCATCGACACCATCGCCTCCGAGAACATCTGCTACCCGGCAAAGATGGTGCACGGACACATTCGCACGTTGCTCGAGAAGGGTGTGAAGACGATCTTCTACCCCTGCGTCTCGTACGAAGAAGATTTCACGGACGATTCCGACAACAACTACAACTGCCCCATCGTGGCCAACTATCCCATGGTCATCGGTGCCAACATGCCAGATCTGCGCGAGCCCGGCATCCGCTACATGCACCCCTACTTCAACATGGCGAACCACGAGCTCATGGTGGATCGCATCGTCGAGGAGTTCAAGTGGGCAGACGTGGGGCACGACGAGGCCGCGGCAGCGGTTCAGGCCGCCTACGCTGAGTCCAAGCTCTTCCGCAAGGACGTGCAACAGGAGGGTCTGCGCGCGCTGACGTATATGCGCGAACACAACGTTCGCGGCATCGTGCTCGCGGGGCGTCCCTACCACATCGATCCTGAGGTCAACCACGGAATCCCTGAGACCATCAACACGCTGGGAATGGCGGTGCTTTCCGAGGATGCAATCGCCGAGCTGGCACCCAAGGAAATGCCCAACCTCACCGATTTCGTGCCCAGCGGCGAACTTCCTTCCCGCGACAAGGATGCTGAGGGCTTCCGCAAGACGGCGGGCACCGACGCGGCAGGCAAGAAGCGGCTGCCGTTGCGCGTCATGAATCAGTGGGCATATCACTCCAGGCTCTACGCCGCCGCGCGCTTCGTGGCGGAATATCCAGGACTGGAACTGGTTCAGCTCAATTCCTTCGGCTGCGGTCTCGACGCCATCACCACCGACCAGGTGCAGGAGATCCTGGCCGACAAGGAGGACGTGTATACCCAGCTCAAGATCGACGAGGTCACCAACCTCGGCGCGGCCAAGATTCGTCTGCGCTCGCTCAAGGCTGCGGTCGAAGAGCGGGAGCGCGCCGCGAAGGCTGCCAAGGTCTACAGCGCCGTCAGCAACATCAGTGCGATGGCGGACGTGCGCGAGGGGCTCGAATCCGGCGCTCCGAGCGGGCGCGGCCACGCGGGTGAGCACGGTGCCTCCGAGCACACCACGTCCACGCTGAGCAAGTACGCCCATCCGGCAACCTTCACCAAGCAGATGCAGAAGGACGGCTACACGATTCTGGCTCCCCAGATGTCGCCGATCCACTTCTCACTGCTCAAGGCGGTGTTCGAGTCCGGTGGTTACAAATTCGACCTGCTTGAGCACGCGAGCCGCGACGACGTAGAATCCGGGCTTAAATTCGTCAACAACGACGCCTGCTATCCGGCCATCATGGTGGTCGGTCAGCTGGTGCACGCCTTTGTCGACGGCTCTCACGATCCCGACAAGTGCGCTGTCATCATTACGCAGACCGGTGGCATGTGCCGCGCCACGAACTACGTGGGTCTTCTGCGCAAGGGCCTGGCGGACGCGGGATATCCGCAGGTCCCGGTGATCGCGCTGAGCACGCAGGGATTCGAGTCCAACCCGGGCCTCCAGATCACGCCGGCGCTGCTGCACCGTGCCGTCAAGGCCTTCCTGCTGGGTGACCTTATGCTCAAGTGCCTCCTGCGCGTGCGGCCTTACGAAGTGGAGAAGGGCTCTGCGGATCGCCTCTACCACCAGTGGGACGCGATCGTGCGCGAGACCATCGAACATCACGGGCGTTCGGCCACTGCCAAGCGGACGGCGGGTAAGTCTTTCTACTCCTACAGCTCACTGGCAAAGGCCATCGTCACCAGCTTCGACACGTTCCCGCTGCAAAATATTGCGCGCAAGCCGCGTGTGGGAGTGGTGGGGGAGATCCTCGTCAAGTTCCACCCCGACGCCAACAACCATGTGATCGACGTCATCGAGTCGCAGGGTTGCGAGGCCGTGATGCCCGGCATCACTGAGTTCATGGTGCAAAACCTCTATGTGTCTGAATGGAACAAGCAGAATCTCGGCACGGGTGGCAACCTCAAGGTCAAGGGGCTCATGAAGGACGTCGTGGACCTCTACGAGAAGCCGATTCGCAACGCCATCGACCTGGCGCACGGGAAGTTCACCCAGGATCTTCCGATGGATCAGTTGGTCGAGAAGGCACGCTCGGTTACCTCGGTGGGTGTTCAGGCCGGTGAGGGCTGGCTGCTGACCGGCGAGATCATGGAGCTGATCGACTCTGGCACGCCCAACGTGGTGTGCGCACAGCCCTTCGCCTGCCTGCCCAACCACGTGACCGGTCGAGGCATGTTCCAAGAGATTCGTCGTCAGCGCGGCGAGGCGAACATCGTGTCGATTGATTACGACCCCGGGTCCTCGGAAGCCAACCAGCTCAATCGTATCAAGCTGATGATTTCCGCTGCGAAGAAGGCGTATGCGAAGGCGGAGGAAGAGGCGGCACGTGAGCCTGCTTCACCTCAGCTGGAGCCCGCCTCCTGAAGACGCGATGTTTCGGAGGTGAACACCCCGGCGAAAGCTGGGGTTTTCCTTATTTTTGCAACGAAATTGACGCTTCTGTTGACCACTTTTGGCTGTATTTTGCGCTGTGTTAAATACCCCCGGCGTGTCGATTTGAGACCGCTCTCAGTGGTGTGGTTATATACGGGTGGTTACGGAAAGTGCGTGGGGTATTTCAATAATTGAAGGCGCTTTCCCTCTCAGTTTTATTTTTACGACGTGGCGCGTCTCAGAATGCGCCGCCTCAATCTCAGGAGAAATGATGAACAGTAAATTCAGTGTGGCTTCAGGTGCTCTTCTCACAGGTCTCGCCGTTATTGCGCTTGCGGTTCCGAACACCGCGTACGCAGCCGATGCTGGCTCCTCTGCAGACAGCAACACGACGCTGAACGTCACCGCCGGGACACTGGATTTGGCGGGAACAACAGACGGCGACTTTGGTGAGACCTCCGTCTCGACGATCCACAACTCCGGTTTCACGAGCTCGATTTCCGAGGCTCCCGTTGTCACTGACTACCGAGGTGGCGACGGCGCCTGGGTCCTCAGCGTGAAGTCCAACGGCACTTTCGCTTCCCAGCTCGGCGCGACGCTGAGCGTCCGTGATAACGGAAGTGCGGCCGATTCCTCGGCGAGCGGCGCGACGCTGACGAAGCCAAGTGCGACGACCATCACGACGGCAGACTCCGCAGTGACGACCGCTTCGGCCGCCAATGGCAAAAACGATCTGAAATACTCGGTCGGTCTGAATATTGCTCAGGGTACTAACGTGAAGGCTCAGAGCTACACGGACACCCTGACGTGGACGCTGGGTACCGCGGTTGAGCAGGGCGAGGGCAGCAACTGAGCTGGACTTGGGACGTACGCCGCTGAACCAATGGTCAGCGGCAAGTGAAGTAGCGGCGGAGGTGACGCAGTGCGAATGACGAACGGAATCGGAAGAGCGAGTGCGATAGTAGCGAGCTGCGTCGCAGCGCTCCTGGTGGCAGGTGCGCTCTGCGTTCCCGCGCATGCAGCGGGGTTCGGACTGTCGGTGAATCCGGTGTTGCCTCAAGAGCAGAGATCCACCACGACGTCGTATTTCGACGTGGCAGCGGCCCCGGGGCGGGTGAGCACCCTCAAGGTCGACCTCGTCAACAAGACCTCCAAGGCGATGAAGGTGTCGGCCGCGGTGGTACCGGCCAGTACCAGTGATTCAGGAAGCGTCGCTTACGATGCGACTTCTGCGGCGACCACTTCAGTGGCGTCAACCGCGCACAAGCTTCCAGACCTGGTGTCTGTCAAGAACCAGACGTTGCAAATCCCAGCGAACTCTACACGCATCTTCACCACGAAACTCACCATGCCCGCGCAGTCCTTCGAGGGTGTGGTCGCGGGCGGCATCGTCGTGGAGCAATTGGGGCAGAACGCCGAGAAAACCTCACACAACGGGGGAGTGGGTATCGGTATCTCCTCCAAATATCGGTATGTGATTGCCGTTCTGGCGCGTAACAGTGAGAAGACCGTTACCTCCGACCTCTCCTTTGGCAAGGCCAGTGCCCGTCAGGTCAGCAAGAAAAATCAGATCGCGTTAAAGCTGGAGAATGCTCGCCCTACGTTCCTCAACCAGCTTGAGGTCAGTGCCACGGCAACTCTGGCGTCTGATTCCTCGAAGAGTTATAAGCAGTCGGCGAGCGGCATGCAGATGGCACCGAACTCGTCGTTTTCGTACGCAATCTCCCTGCCCGACGACGTGAGCCCGGGGACGTACGACGTTTCTGCCGCGGCGTATTACGTGCAAGATTCCAAGGGTCCCTACACAGGTGCGGACGCCCAGAAATACAAGTACCGCAAAACTTTTAAGGGCAAGGTCACCGTGAGCGCTGCCACGGCGAAGAAGTTCTCGGATTCCATCAGCTCGGTGCGGGACGCGCCGGGCATTGCATGGTGGGTTTATGTGATCGTCATCGTGGTGTTGCTGCTCCTGATTTTGCTGGTGCTGGCCTACGTCGTGTACCGCAGGAAGCAGCTGGAAATGAAACGCCTCCGGACGCAACTTGCGAACGCACAGGGCGAAGTTGCTCCCAGGATCATTGCACGGACGGGGCGCGGAGGTGCCCACCGAGTATGAGTCCGACCGACGCAACGCCGGATCTGAGGCACCACCCTCGACGTGGAATATTCGACATAGTGATCATTTTGATGGTGATCACTGGCCTGTGCGGTGGTGTTTCTTCCGCATCGGTGCCTCCTGTGTCAGCCGCCGAGGCGACGTATCCCGCCACCACGGTGGTGTCATATGGCATTCCTGGGGACGTTGTGCAGGTCATCTGTGATAACTCCCGCATGGCTGACGGGAAGGCACCCTGCGATGACGGCATCACCGCTGCCACCATGACGCTCGCCGACGTCGCGCAGATGACGGTCTTCAGCGTGGCGAACCGCACGAAGTCGACGGACGCTGACGACGTCGCAAGCTCTACTCCCAACGCGACAGTTGCGACATGGGCGAAAGACGTCGTCGATCGCGCCGCCGCAACCTGGGTGAAAAACGCCACCAATGCTCAGCGTGTGGTGACCGACGATGAGAGCCGTGTGAAATCCGATGCCGTGCTGCGCTACGACCTGTGGACGGATGCGTCTGTATCCCAGAAGATTCTGACGGACGGCGTGCCAAAATATTCAGGAGGCTTGGGCGCGGCCAACTCGTGGAACACACCAACTCCGGTCTTTAACGTGCTCATGGCGCTGGCCAATAGTGCAACGAATGCCACCACCATCGATCTGACAGGGTTGCTGTCGAAGGTTGACCTCAGCGCCACCACCTACCCCGGTGTGCGTTTGAAACTGCTGTCGTTGTTGCAGGGAAAGTCTCTCGCCAAGCTCACCACGCTGAAGCTGGGATACAACGGCATTGGGATTGATTCCCAGGCCTGTGCCAACAGCGGTTCCGTGGACGACTGCACTGATTCTGCCGAGAACTGGTTCCGCTCGGGTCCTCTCGCCGCGCCCAGCCTCGATGCGTTGTATCTGGACAACAACGACATCCACGCCATCGATGCCACCATGCTTTCCGACGCTGCGCAGACAGTCACAAAGCTCTATCTCAGTGGCAACGACCTCAGCACTCTCAACTACAACAACGGCCAGTTCTTCCAAAGCATTCTGAACAACCCGGACTCGGTGCTCGATCTGTCTGGCAACCTTTCCATCAACGAGGAAGACAAGAACACACTCTTCGTGCTGGAAAAGGCCATCGAGACGAACGGTGCCGCGATCACCATTGAACAGTCGGTGCTCTCGGCGACGCTCATCGCCGCTATCGCGGACACTACATGGTGCGGAACTCTGAGCGTAAAGGGCCTTGAGTCGGTGGCGGATCGCATCGATACGTCAGTGCTGTCCGCGTGGCTGGCATATTCGGCGGATCCCACCAACAAATGCGCTCCGCTGACGCCCACGACCGAGATTCTCGACGCCATCATGGAGAAAAGCACGGCCTCGGTGGAAGGCTTGAGTGAGCAAGACAAGAAAAATCTACAGACGATGATTGATTCCACTACCGATGCAGGCGTCAAAGAGGCTCTGGAAAGAATGCTCGAGATCGCGAATTCCGCCTCTGCGAGTTCGATCGAGGTTTCCGGGACGCTCGATTTCGGCAGCGTGAGCATCGAGGACCTCTATGCGGGCGCGCCGGTGGAATCGGCGTCCACCCTCACCATGAAGGGCACGTTGGAAGCGAATCAGAAGCTCACGGTGGAGGAGTCGCCCTGGGTGAGCGCGAGTGGAACAAGCTTTACGCCGGAGCTATCACTTCAGCTGAGCGGTGTCTTTGGCGCCCTCACGGTGAATTCCACTGTTGATCTGACGTCTCATTCTCCCGTCGACGTTGTGCCCGTTTCCAGCAGTTCTGCGGTGAATTCCGGCACGCGCGACTTCGATCTGAGTGTGGACAAGGCCGCGCTGACCGGTTTGCCGGCCACCCTCACGGCGGGTCAATACACGGGGAGTCTCACGTGGAGTCTCGTCGCTGGGCCGTGACGGAAGCGTGCCGGGTCATGTCCAGCCATCCCGCCGACCGCTGCCGACTTCTGTTGATCTTGACTGTCGGCGTGCTTGCCGTATGAGGATGAAGGTTTAGGGTAAAAGTATGCAAAACAGTGAACACATTGTTCCCATTTCGGAGCTCGATTATGCGCACACTATGGATACGGTGGTGCTGCCGGCGCTCGCCCGTGCTCGCCATGACGACTGGTATGCGGTGGAGCGTGATTCAGAGCCGCTCAACGTGCCCGAAACTGTCAGCATTGAGGTCCCGCAGGGGATTCACTCGCAGTTTTATTCTGTGCGGCAATTTGCGCAAGCCGACGCTGAGGGCGGTGATGCATCCTCATCTGAGACCCTTGGAACCGTTGTGATTTCGCATGGTTTCACGGAGGGGGCGGTGAAGTATTCTGAGCTCTCATGGTATTTCCTGTCGGCGGGATTCAACGTTCTCATTGTGGAACACCGCGGGCACGGGGCGTCGTTGCGAGAAAACTCTGATCCCTACATCGTGAGCATCCATGACTGGCGGCATTACATCACCGATTTCGTGGGCGCTGTGGCGCAGGCGAGCGAGAAGTACCGCCTAAACGAGCAGGGGCCGTTATTCCTCTTCGCACATTCTCTGGGTGGTGCCATTGGTGCGGGAGTGATGGAGTCGCATCCCGACCTGTTCGCGCGAGCCGTGCTGAGCTCGCCGATGTTCATGCCTCAGGTCGGCATGCCCCTAGGAGTGGCGTATGCGTTGGCGTCGGCGGCGGAGGCCGCAGGGCACGGCGCCCAGAAGGTTCCCACGTTGCCGATCTTTTCAGAGGACTTGGGGAAGAACAAGACGGGCGGGCGCTCGCAGGCGCGCGTGGACTGGTATTTCCACCAGCGGATTGACGACTGGCGGTATCGCACGTCGGCGCCGAGTCTCGATTGGGTCAAGGCTGCACTGGACTTGGACACCGCTGTGTTGGCCCCCTCTGCCATTGCCGCGATTCGCACGCCCATTCTGATGTTTCAGGCCGGGGACGATCATTGGGTGAGACCCAGCGCGCAGAACCTCTTTGTGCGCCGCGCCCGTCGCGCCGACGTTCCGTTGCGTTTTTTGAACGCTGCGGATTCCACGCACGAAATCTTCTCCGAACCCAACTCTGTTCTGGAGCCGTATCTCAACGAAATACTGAGGTTCTATCGAGCAGATAGGTGAGATATCGTGCGCTTCTGACGGGAACTAGATTCGCGTGCAGCGTCGATTCTTGCACAAGTACAAATCGGTTTATAGGTGTTCTTCTTGCTTGGCAGATAACAATCAAGAGGAACAAGAGATAATTCGTGTAATCCGTGATACGGAATTTGTAATCGGGGACATTGGACGGATCTTCACGATTTTATTTTCTCCAATAAATCCTCTGCTTCGACGCGAGGAATAATACTGTCTACATAGGCGCTCTTGTCGGCAGAAACAATATAATCCGCCTCCCACGACTCGGCACAGGCGCGAATAATGCCGTCTTCGTAGTCGCGTTCTTCTGAGATCAAAGCGTGAGAACAAAGTTCTGCGGTGAGTGGAATGACTTCGTAGAAACTGAGGAACGCCTGGATGAAGCCGGTTCTCAGCTCTTTAGAGATGTCTCTGGAAATGTAGTCGAAATCCATGAGTGAATGTGGACTGATTGCAGACTGAAAAGCTTCCCGCTGTAGTATGCCAGCAAGCTCAATGGCAGACTGATGCCGCTTCCGTTCTTCATTGGCACAATCGAGGAGGAAGTTGGTGTCGAGAAAGATTTTATACATGTTTGCTGCCTAGATCTTTCTTGATGTCCTCTGGACTGTAATGAGCCCAGGGAAGGCCTCGCGGAACTTTGGAGGCCAACTCGCGTAGCCTTTGTGTTGCGCGCCGTGCTTTTTCCTCGTCAATCTGCTGACGCAGTGGCGTCGTGCGTGGGGAAGCTGTTTGAAGTGTTGTCATGGGTGATGCCTCTTCATTGGATGACGATGTGAATTTTGCCTGAGCTGCGTCTTCGTTGTTCTCGCTGGCAGTGGAATCCTTGGGATTCTCATTATTTTCCATAGTCATGGACATCACCTCTCGTGGTGATCAAGCAATTCGACGATCAAATTAATTTGTTATCTCTGTAGCTGCTCAGTTACGATTTTTGCATGCGTGAGGGACGTTGAAGATACAATTTCGTCGAACGCAAAGAATGCTCATATCTCGGTACATGTGTGCTTGCCTCCTCCACCGCGGTGCGTACCTGCTCGGAAGGAAGAGCCGACCAGGAACATCGTTTCTCGCCAGTCTTCCTGCCAAGCACGGTACGCTTTCTTCGTCAGTCGAGCTCGAGGAACACTCCTGTGTCACTGAGATCGGTGAAGAACTGTTGGACTGTCTCGGTTCTGTTCCAGTCGCGCTGTAGCTCGCAGGCAATCTGGGCATAACTCGTCGGCTGTGCGCCGGCCTGTTCGACCCTGCGTAGTGCAGTCTCGTGTGCGAGGACACTCGTGCCGCCCACGGCGTCAACCACGGGGTACACTTCGTAGCCCTCAGCGAGTGCGTCGAGTGCAGGGAAGGTAAGGCAGGCCTCTGTCCACAGTGCCACGATGACGATTTTCTTGCGCCCGGTTGCCTTGAGGGCGGCCTTGTATTCCACATCTTCCCAGGCGTTGATGGACGTACGGTCATAGCTGGGGACGTCTTGTAGGACTTCCTTCAGCTGCGGAACAGTGTCCCGGTTGCGCCCGGTTGTCACGTTCACGGTTGAAAGGATCGTCGGTACTTTGTAGTCTCTCATCAGCTTGGTGAGGGCCACTACATTTTCGATGAGTTGGAACCTGCGCATGGACTCAATGGACTCGATTTGCGTTGGCTGATAATCGATGATTGTGTATACGCAGTTTTCTGGTGTTAGCAAGTGATCTTCGAGTGGAGATCGCCGTGTTTCACTTGTCATTTTGCATCACCTCCATGTGATTAATGTGGAGTTTAGTTCTGTGCGTGAGGTGACGGGAAGAGTTTTCTTTGAGCGTTTTGTGAACGCGGCGCCCTCAGGCGGTCCGCCGGTGAATGAGCAGACGTGCGATGATGGCGAAAACAACGAGGATTGCCACGCACCAACCCAGTGCAGTCCAGATATCTCCAGACACTGGGGTCCCCAGAAACAGGTTGCGAAGGGTGTTAACAATGGACGTCACCGGTTGGTACTGAGCGAACCAGCGCACGGGTCCCGGCATGGTGGCGGTGGGTACGAAGGCTGAGCTGATGAACGGCAGGAAGATGAGAGGGTAGGAGAACGCCGTCGCCCCATCGACCGATTTTGCCGCAAGTCCAGCGACGACGGCCACCCAGGTGAGGGCGAGCGTAAAGAGCAGCATGATTCCAATGACGGCAAGCCATCTACCCGCGGAGGCCCCTGTCCTGAAACCGATGACGAGAGCAAGTCCGATCACCAGTATCAAAGACACAACGTTGGCCACAATCGAAGTAAGCACGTGTGACCACATGAATGCGGTGCGCGAGATCGGCATTGTTTGGAAGCGTTCGAAAATTCCACCGCTCATGTCCTCGAAGAGGCGCATGGCAGTGTAGGCGATTCCCGAGGCCACGGTGATGAGCAGAATGCCTGGGAGTGTGTAGGTGACGTAGGGCACGGATCCGGTGTTGGTGGCACCGCCGAAGACGTAGACGAAAAGCAGCATTATGGCAATCGGCATCGCGGCCGTGGTGATGATGGTGTCGGGGCTGCGCACGATGTGGCGCATGAGGCGTGTGAAGAGAACGCCGGTGTCGCTGAGGAATCTTTTCATTTCGAGCTCTTCTTTCCTTCCGTGAGCGCGAGGAAGATGTCTTCCAAAGTGGGTTTCTTCTCCACGTATTCGACCTTTTTTGGCGGGAGCAAGTGTTCGAGCTCACCGAGCGTCCCCTCGGCCTGAATGGTGCCTTCGTGCAGGATGGAGATGCGATCGGCGAGTTTTTCTGCTTCATCGAGGTATTGGGTTGTGAGGAGCACGGTGGTGCCGCGCTCTCGCAGCTGCGTCACAGCGTCCCACACTTCGAGCCGTGCGCTAGGGTCAAGCCCTGTGGTCGGTTCGTCGAGGAATACGACCTTCGGGTTACCGATGAGGCTCATGGCGATGTCGAGGCGCCTGGCCATGCCTCCGGAGTATTGAGCAGTGCGACGGCCTGCGGCGTCGGCGAGCGAGAAGCGTTCCAGCAGATCGCGTGCGATCTGTTGTGGGTGGCTGAGGTGACGCAGGCGAGCGATGAGTTCGAGATTTTCTTGGCCGGTAAGGATGCCGTCCACTGCGCTGAATTGACCGGTGAGACTGATGGATTCGCGCACCCTCTGTGCTTGCGCTGCCACGTCGTAGCCTGCAACGCTTGCGCTTCCGCCGGTGGGCTTTATGAGGGTGGTGAGAATCTTGATGAGCGTTGTTTTCCCTGCGCCGTTTGCGCCGAGAAGTGCGTGGATGGAACCCGGAGCCACCTCGAGATCGACGCCGCGCAGCACAAGGTGCTCGCCGAAGGACTTGGTGATGGAGGTGGCGATGATGGCCGCTTGCTTCCGCGGTGTTGTCTCAGGCGAGCTCACTGGTATTCCTCTGAAACCACGTGATCGACGGTGGTGCGGAGGCGTTCGCGCTCCTTGTTGATCCACTGGCCTTCCGTGTAATTGGAGAGGAAGTCCTCGGCGAAGGCAACAGGATCCTCGCCCACGACGGTGCGAATCGGAGTGCCATCTGCAGCGGCCTGCTCGAAGAGGTCGACGAGATCTTCGCTCATCTGGACGTAGAGTGTTCCGTCAGAGATGGGGGCGAAATAGGTGCAGTAGCGCTCGATGGCTTCGACGGTTGTGCGGTAATCGCCCGGTAGCTGCTTGACCCGGTTGTTGGCCTGCTTCCAGCGGCGCTTGTCGTCGAGACTGCCGGTGAATTTTTCGATGAAGGATGTCATTGTTCTGAGCTTTCTGGTGAAGTGGATGAGGGGGTTGATTCCGAGTGCTCTTGCGTTTGGTGGCGGAGATGGTCGAGCCTGGAGGAGAGGAAATCCCAGACCTCCCAGAACTCTGCGAGGTATTCCTCTCCCTTGGGGTTGAGAGAATATACCTTGCGTGGCGGTCCCTTTTGTGAGGGGACTTTGGTAACGTCGACGAGTTTGTGCTGCTCAATGCGCACGAGAAGCGCATAGATGGTGCCCTCCGCGATGTCGGTGAAGCCGTTTTCCTGCAGGCCGGCACGAATTTCGTAGCCGTAGGACGGTTTGGTTTTGAGAATCGACAGGATGATGCCTTCGAGTGTGCCCTTCAACATTTCCGTCATTTGCTTGGCCATTAGATACCTCCTTCAAGTACTTAGCAATACTGATTACTGGTACACAATATAGCTAAGTACCTGAGGATGCAAGTGGATCAGCGTGCATGAGATTCAGCTGAGGGTGTCGCGGCGCAGGTGTTAAGATGGCGCCCAGAAGTTGGCAGCGATCCGTTATCAGCGGGGAGCCTCCGGAAGAACAGTTTTAACGGTGCCTGAGTCTCAGTCTTCCACACTGAGCACAGGTTCGTTCGAACTTATTAGACCCGGCGGGTAAGGCCCGAATAGCCGGTTTTGAGCGGCTGGTAGGTGAGCGCGGGAGCGCGAGCAGATCAGTAAGCGGGGTGGTACCGCGGTAGGTGCGAACAGCGCCCGTCGTCCTCGTAGATGAAAGACCATCACGAGGAGATACAGTGAGCGATACTCCAGTTTCCGAAAACGGCAACGACCATGCGTCCGTGTACCCCAAGGCGGCGGTGAGTGCCGAGGCGGCAACGGTCAACCCAAGTCCAAACTTCCCAAAGGAAGAGGAGAACATCCTCGGCTACTGGGATGGCGACGACACATTCAAGAAGTCCATCGAGCGTCGACCTTCCGGCGACCACGCCAGCAACGAATTCGTGTTCTTCGATGGTCCGCCCTTCGCCAACGGTCTTCCTCATTACGGCCATCTTCTCACTGGCTATGCCAAGGATGTGATCCCTCGCTATCAGACCATGAAGGGGCATCGCGTCGACCGCGTCTTCGGCTGGGATACCCACGGTCTGCCTGCGGAGCTCGAGGCGGAAAAGGAACTCGGCATCGAGAACAAGTCGGAAATCGACGATATGGGCATCGCAGAGTTCAACGACGCCTGCCGCCGCTCCGTCATGAAGTACTCGGGAGAGTGGAAGTCCTACGTGCACCGTCAGGCGCGCTGGGTCGACTTCGACCGCGGCTACAAGACGATGAACCTGAGCTACATGGAGTCCGTCATCTGGGCCTTCAAGCAGCTCTACGATAAGGGTCTTGCCTATCAGGGCTACCGCGTGCTGCCGTACTGCCCCAAGGATGAAACGCCACTGAGCAACCACGAGCTGCGCATGGACGCTGACGTGTATCAAGACCGCCAGGACACCACGGTGTCGATGGCCGTCAAGCTCAAGGATGAGGACGACGCCTACGCCGTCTTCTGGACCACCACTCCCTGGACCGTTCCTACCAACTTCGCCATCGTGGTGGGCCCCGACATCGACTACGTCGAAGTTCGCCCCACGGAAGGCAAGTTCGCCGGCAAGAAATTCTACTTTGCAAAGGCCCTCGTCGGTTCCTATTCCAAGGAACTGGGCGAGAACTACGAGGTCGTGCGCGAACTCAAGGGCTCCGAAATGGAGGGCTGGCGCTACTGGCCGGTATTCCCGTACTTCGCAGATGAGAAGGCGCTCGCAGAGGGTGGCATGCCTGGCCCCAACGCCTATCAGATTTTCACTGCCGACTACGTCGACACCGTCGAGGGCTCGGGCTTGGTCCACCAGGCTCCCTATGGCGAAGACGATATGAACACGCTGAAAGCCAAAAAGATCAATGCGGCGGACGTCCTCGACGCATCCGCGACCTTCACCTCGCTCGTCCCCGACTATGAGGGTTTGCAAGTCTTCGACGCCAACATGCCCATCATCAGGAACCTGCGCGCCGGCGACGGGCCGCTCGCCCAGGTCCCCGAAGAGCACCGTGCAATCCTGTTCCAGGAGAAGTCGTACGTGCACAGCTACCCGCATTGCTGGCGCTGTGGCACCCCGCTGATCTATAAGCCGGTCTCCAGCTGGTTCATCCGCGTCACCGAGTTCAAGGACAAGATGCTCGATCTCAACGAGCAGATCAACTGGATTCCCGAGAACGTCAAGGAAGGGCAGTTCGGCAAGTGGCTCGCCAACGCGCGCGACTGGTCGGTCTCCCGCAATCGTTACTGGGGTTCGCCCATTCCGGTGTGGGTCTCCGACGATCCAAAGTATCCGCGCATCGACGTCTACGGCTCGCTCGACGAGCTGAAGGCCGACTTCGGCAAGTATCCAACGGATAAGGACGGCAACGTCAATCTGCACCGTCCCTGGATTGACGAGCTGAGCCGCCCCAACCCCGACGACCCCACCGGCAAGTCTCAGATGCACCGCATCTCCGACATCTTCGACGTGTGGTTCGATTCGGGCTCCATGCCGTTTGCTCAGGCCCACTATCCCTTTGAGAATAAGGAATGGTTCGAGACGCACTACCCGGCCGACTACGTGGTCGAGTACATCGGTCAGACCCGCGGTTGGTTCTACGTTCAGCACGTGCTGGGAACTGCCCTGTTTGGCAAGCCCGTCTTCAAGAACGTCATGTGCCATGGCATTGTGCTGGGCGATGACGGCGAGAAGATGAGCAAGCACCTGCACAACTATCCGGACGTGCGTTTCGTCTTCGACAAGTATGGTTCTGACGCCATGCGGTGGTTCCTCATGAGCTCGCCGGTTCTGCGGGGAGGCAACCTCGTCGTGACCGAGAACGCAATTCGCGACACGGTGCGCCAGGTGTTGCTACCGGTGTGGTCCAGCTACTACTTCTTCACGCTCTACGCCAACGCAGCTCGAAAGGGTGCCGGTTTCGACGCCCGTCACCTGCGTGCCGACGAGGTGGCAGGGTTGCCGAACATGGACCGATACCTGCTCGCGCGACTCAACCGACTGGTGAAAACGGTCGAGAAGGACCTGGACGCCTATGCCATCGCCGACGCATGCGCTGCGGCCAGCGACTTCATTGACGTGCTGACGAACTGGTACATTCGCAATACTCGAGACCGCTTCTGGCAGGAGGACGAGAAGGCATTCAACACGCTGTACACTGCGCTCGAGGTGTTCGCGCGCACGGTGGCACCGCTGATGCCGATGGAGGCCGAGACCATGTGGCGTGGGCTCACCGGCGGTGAGTCGGTGCACTTGGCCGATTGGCCGTTCCTCTCCGCTGAAAACTCCGGCGAGCCGACCGATCTTGGTCGCGTCGTCGTGGATGATCCCGTTCTGGTGGAGTCCATGGAGAAGGTGCGTGAGGTCGTTTCCGGCGCGCTCTCGCTGCGCAAGAACGAACAGATTCGTGTGCGCCAGCCGCTGTCCAAGCTCACCGTGGTGGTCGAGGACGTCGAGGGCGTGCGCGAGTACACTGAGCTGCTCAAGAACGAGCTCAACGTGAAGGACATCGAGTTCTCCACGCTGGAGGACGCTCGTAAGCACGGCCTCGAGTTGGTGTCCGAACTGCGCGTGAACGCGCGTGCAGCAGGGCCACGCCTTGGCAAGAACGTTCAGTTCGTGATCAAGGCGTCGAAGTCGGGGCAGTGGAGTCAGGATGCTTCAGGGGCTGTCGTTGTGTCGACACCTTCCGGGGATTTGTCTCTGGAGCCTGGTGAGTACGAGGTGAAGCACAGCGTGCGTGAGTCGGATTCTACGGAAGCCGCTAACACCGCATCCAACGCGCTGCCGACTGGAGGCTTCGTCTTGCTCGACACCGAGCTCACCGCGGACTTGTTGGCTGAAGGGTGGGCTCGCGATGCAATTCGCGCCGTCCAGGATGCCCGTAAGGACGCAGGTCTGGATATTTCGGACCGGATTGAGCTCTCCCTGGCAGTTCCCGCGGAGGATGTTGCGGCGGCCGAGCAGTTCCGTGATCTGATTTCCTCGGAGACCTTGGCCAGTAGCCTCAAGATCGAAGATGCCGGTAACGCACCCGAGCTGGGCTTGAGCCTGAACAAGGCGTAACTTCCCAGCTCTTGCCTGCTGACAGATATTGGCAGATATTGACAGATATTGACAGACATTGGCTGCGGCTCCCGAAATTATTTTGGGGCCGCGGCCTTTCTGTTTATTCTTCTATTCTTGATTTCCGCGTGGGATATAACGATGTAATCAATGATTAGGTGCATCTTCAATGGCATTGTGTGGGCAACATTGGGCTGTCACCATCACAGACGCATGACGCAAGTTGAGCAGCGGGTCTTTCACTGTGATGGTGAGTACACGCTAGTGAGTCGGCTGTAGCGCCAGTGTGTGGAATCCGTCAATTTGGGCATCGAAATCCATCAAAAGTGAAGGTTTGCACACGCCCACGGTGCAACAGCGGCGCCAGCGTGTGCAAACCTTCATACGCCGCCTGCGCCTTGGGTGATGCCGATAACTTTGAGGACAGTTTCGGGACTACCCGAGAAGGTGTTGGGATAATTCAGCTGATACGAGCTCGGTATAGACCCGGCGTAAAGTAATGCGCATGACTTTGCCATCGATCCTGACCAAGGGCCACGCCACCGCGAACGATTTTGTCATCTTCGCTGATCCGACGGGCTCTTTCGACCCCACGCCCGAAGAGGTAGCGGCCATTTGCGACCGGCATCGCGGCATCGGTGGTGATGGACTTATTCGCCTCACCCGCCCCGAGTATGTGGCCGATCTCAGTGTGATTCAGAAGAACATGTTGCGTGGTCAGGGAGCCGAGTGGTTCATGGACTATCGCAATGCGGACGGCAGCCTTGCCGAGATGTGTGGCAACGGCACGCGCCTCACCGCTCGCTTCGCACAGTCACTGGGCGAGATGGGTACCGAAATTGGCTCCGAATTCAAGCTCGCGACTCGGGCGGGCGTCAAGACGTTGATCTTCCGTGGCGAGGACTCAGAACTTGGTAAAGATGTTTTTACCGTTCGCATGGGTGGATGGTCGGCCGGGGAGATCGGAGAATACTCCGTTACCATCCCCGGTGTTGAGGGAGTCGCTGCGGCGACATTCGCCGATCTTGGTAATCCTCATGTGGTGAGCGTTGTCGGAGATCGCACGGGGCAATTTTCCGAAAGAATCCCGAGCTCGTCTTTGCCTGACGTCGAGGACCTTGACCTTTCACGGACCCCGGTTGTGAGCCCGCGGCTTGAGAGCGGTCAGAACGCTGAGTTCGTGCGCATCGACACGGCCAGTGCGATCGACATTGCGGGCACCGCCACCATGCGCGTTAACGAGCGCGGCGTGGGGGAGACGTTGTCGTGCGGAACGGGCCTGTGCGCCACCGCCATCGTCCTGCGAAAACTGACCGGAATCGATAACTGGACGATTACGGTACGCGGCGGCATCCTCCGCGTTGAGGTCAGCGACTCCGACGTTTCGCTCACGGGTGCAAGCAGGCTCGTCGGAGCGGTATCACTTATCAAAAAGTAGAAGAGGGGCACGCAGGAGCGCGAGATTGCAGGATCCGCGCTGATCCCCGCGTGTTTAGAAGATCGCTGCGCCGTCTTTGATGAGGATCATCGCGATGAGAACAGCGATCCACAGCACATCGATCATGAGATCAATGTTTGGACGGTAGTAACCATCCATGAATCTGCGAAGCCCGGCGCACCGGCCGTCCTCCTTCGGAAGTCTCTGGACGGTCACCGTGGCATGTGTCAACGCCATGAACTGAATGGTGGTGGCGAACATAAGGCCGAGGCACCAAGGGCACAGAGCGTTGATGACGAACAGTGATTGCGAGAAGAGCCAGTAGGCGTAGGCGAGGGCCGCGAGTCCACCGAACCAGGTGGCAGTGGCAAACCAGCGGGGAACCGCGATGCGCGCGAGTCCGATGACGGCGATGGTGACGAAGACGGCTTCCGCAGCGATGCCAAAGAAGGCATTAGGGAAGCTCAGTCCGGCGAACTTGATGAATTCCGCTTGCCACGACTGCGCAACACTAGAGCACGAGAGCACGGCGTTGATGTCGCACCCCAAGGCCTGCTGCGGGTGGCGCGCCAATTGCAGAGTTTCGGCGGCGAGCATAAAAGAGACGTAGAGGGCCGCCACTGAAGCGACCAGCATCACCGTGTAAAGCCAGGTTGCCTGATGCCGCCACTTGCTGTGGAAGGTGTCTGGAGCACCGCCTTCTGGTGCGTTGTCAGCGCTGGTGAGTGTGTTCTCTTCTGTAGTGGTACTCATGGTTCTCCTCGTGTCAGTCCGCCTTTAGTCTACGATGGAATTTATGAATGCATCCATCCCTCGCGAAGAAATATCGTCGAGCGCGTCTGCCCGTCATGGGCATTCTCGCGACTGCGACGCTGTCCAGGGAAATGCGCAACGGGGTTGGGATCTACATTGTCATACCGTCTATTCGGATGGAACCTTGAGTCCACGAGACCTCGTTGATCTCGGAGAGGAAAAGGGACTCGGCGGAGTCGCCATCACAGACCACGACACCACCGCAGGCTGGGCGGACGCAGGCGTAGCCGCGCGAGCGTGCCACTATCCCGTGATGCGGGGCTCGGAAATCACGGCGGATCATCACGGCATCTCCGTTCACATGCTCGCCTATCTCTATATTCCTGACAACCCGGTGCTCCAGGCGCTCTTCGCCGCCACGAGAGCGCGTCGCATCGAACGGACGAAGTGCATGGTGGAGCGTCTCTCACACGACTTTCCCATCACCTGGGACGACGTCGTCGCCCAAACCAAGGAGGGCGAGGACACGACCATCGGACGTCCTCACATCGCCGATGCCCTCGTTGCGGCAGGTGTGTACCCAGATCGTTCTGCGGCCTTCGCGGCTGCCGTGGGGGGTAAGAGTAAGTATTTCATCCCCGTCACGTCGCCGCGGGTGGAGAGCGTCATCCAAGCTGTCAAAACTGCGGGAGGCGTTGTCTTTATTGCCCATCCAGGGGCGAGCTCACGGAACAGGCATCTCCTCAGCGATGAGGATTTTCATGCATTTGCGGATTTGGGCCTCGACGGTCTCGAGGTGCACCATCGTGATAATTCCCCCGAGCAACAGGCCCGCCTCACTCGAATCGCCACTGAATACAACCTCTTGCGCAGCGGTGGATCAGATTGGCATGGAGCGGGCAAGCCCAATGTTCTCGGGGAAAATACGACCGATCCGCAGACGGTCGCCGAGATTGTCCGACGAGGAACAATCGAGCTCGTCGGAACGCATTTAAATTAACTGTATTTAAATGAACTCAGTCGAGCGCGCCGAATCCGACCGGGTGCGCCGTTTCAGAACCCACGATTGCGTAGCCGAGCGTTGCTCCGGGAATCAAAATGTGGCGGCCCTTGGAATCGACGATGTCGGCATTCTTGCCGCTGTCGACGGCGTCGTTGATGGCCGAGACGATTTCGTCCGCAGACTTGTCGGTGGTGAAGGTCACCGTGCGTGCAATGTGCTGAATTCCGATTTCAACGTCCATGATTCTCCTTGTGTGGGGTGTGCGGCGAATCGCACTGTCACTAGTGTTCGATGGTAGTCGCCGGCGGATGTGTGCCCACCGAGTTTCGCTGGAAGCCTGAGAGGCGGGGGCTACCAGGAACGCGAGGTCTCAGTGTTGCAGTGTTTCAGGCGTCACTGGATTCAGTCGTCAGCGCTGGGGGATTCCGAGCTGTTGTCCTCGTCCTCATCTTCGTCGAGCGAGACGTAACCGGGCTTGTCGCTCAGCCCTCGCAATCCTTGCAGGCCTTCTGCGTGTGCCTGAGTTTCAGTTTCGTGTGTCTCTTCGGCATCGTGGGCGAGATGACGGTCAAACGCTTCAGTTTTTGCGGCACGCAGCTCTTCCAATTCCGGGTCGACCACACTTCCGTCGGTCCCGTTTTCGGCACTGTTTTGTGCACTGGGGACGGGAATTGGATCGTGATGGGGAGCAGGCGCCGGGGTGTGCTCCGCCGAATTCTGTTCGCTTGCCACGGGGCTGTCGGAGGATTCTGACAGCAGCGTTCCGACGGTGATAGTCGAGCTCGCCTCGTCGTGAGGAGATTCTGCGGAAGGGGCCTTGGGCGTCACCGGGATGACGGGATTGAGGAGGGCGGCAAGTTTTTCCACGCGGGCGCGCGCAGCACGAATCCATGTGCGGTCCGCGGCGTCGAGCGCGCGGAGCAGGTCGCGCACAATGTCCATTTGGCGCCACAGGCGTGCTCTAGGGACAATGCGGGCGTCCATGTGCGATCCCATCATGCGTCCGTAGGCGGAAAGGAGCGCATCGCGTTGCTGATCTGTCATCCAATCCTCATAGGCCCACGCGAAATCGCGTGCCGGGTCGCTGACTTGAATATTCTCCCAATTGCGCATGGCCCGAACCGAGTCGTCGCGGAACAAAATGTCGTTGGGGGAGAAGTCACCATGAAGAGTGCGCGGTGTGAATTGCCACAGTGCATCGATGCCAGCGAGCTGTTCCCAACGTTCGACGATGGCCTGTGGGACTTCAGGGCTCTGCTTGAGGCGGGCAATCCATGCGGTGAGATCCGCGCGGATCCCCTCCGCGGTGAAGCGCGGGTAACCGGCGTCGAGAAGGAAATCGGTGTCCACCAAGTGCACAGAGGCGATAGCGGTCCCCAGAGATGTGCACTGTGCAAGGCTGAGTTGGTCGAAGGGGAGGGGTGTCCCCTCGAGGTGGCGTGTGAGGGTGACGGGATGGCCCTCAACGTCGCCCGTGGCGATTGCCTTCTCAAGGCGAATCGTCAGTCGTGAGACTTCCGTCGAGCGTTCCATCAGCTTGGCGGCGAGCGCGCGTTTGCGCAAAATCTTGCCGGCGGTTGAGCTGTCAGCGACAGCGACGTCGTATTCGGCGCCCTGCGTGTCGAGGGCGACAGCGATTTCGATGTCACCTCGAATTCCAGTTTCACTGAGATTTTGGGCGTCGTGGACCGCCACCACGCTCAAATCGGGAGCAACTGCGGACGCCATGGCGGCGAGAAGATAGGGAGTGCGTTTCGTCACATTCCCACACTAATACATACAAAGTCCATATTTTTGCGACAATAGGGGTGTGCCTCGTGATGCAGCATTTCTTTTGACCGATCTTGACGACGCCCAGCGGCGTGCCGCCAGTGCCCTCGACGGGCCTGTGCGCATTACCGCAGTCGCAGGAGCGGGTAAAACTCGTACCATTACACGCCGCATTGCTTACGGGTGTGCGAGCGGAAAGTGGGATCCCGAAAAAACCGT
>JALCOX010000009.1 GCA_022649925.1 Bifidobacteriaceae bacterium
AGGTGAGCACCGTGAGACAGAGCACGTAGCGGACCCACAGGGACCCACGCCACTGCCGCGATCCGTATATCAACGCTCCGACCATGGAACCGCCGGCAAAGGTCGCCATCACGACACCGACGATGTACTCCTCACCCGCCGCCTTGGTCATGGCAACCAGCACCACGTCATAGGCGCTGAAGCTCATGGAGAAAACGGTGAAACTCACGATGAGCAGAATCATGCCGGGAAATCCCAGCGCCGTGTGCTTTCCAAAGGAACGCAGCATAGCGACGGGCGATCTGCGCGAGTGCGACCGCTGATGGCGTTCGTCCTCCTGTGCCACCGTTTCGCCGACGACTGTGGGGGCGTAGGTACGAGAACTGGCCTCAACATCCACCGGTTCGAGCGTGATGGCGGGGGCCGCAGCAGAGCGCAGCGCAAAAAACACCGTGCCGCCTCCAATGAGTGCCGCCAGTGGGACGAAGAGCTGTGACACGGGGTGCACGGCCGTCGCCAGGAACGTTGCGAAAACAGGCCCAATGACATAGATCAGCTCGTCAATTGCCGACTCGAATGAGTAGGCGGTGCTCAGCAGGCGGGGATCGTACCCTTCCCCGTTGGCCTTCTTGCGCCTTAAGACCCACGTCCACCGGGTGCGCACGAGTGCGCCGAAGGAAAACTGGGTGAGTCCCATGAAGATCGCAATGAGATAGAGCGACCACAGCGGAAAGCGCACCAGAACGGCCCCGGCGAAGGCGGCGAGGCTCAACGCAGAGAGGGGCAAGGCAATGCGACCCACGGTGCGCTGACCGTAGCGGTCGAAAAGCCTGGCAAAAATGGGAGTGGCCACAGCCGCCGCGAGCACGTAGACGGCGCTGAGAGTTCCCGCGCTCGTCCAGTCACCATAGAGGTGGTTGATGGCCAGCACAATGCCAAGGGAGATCATAGACATCGGCAGGCGCGCCAACGCCGCGGCCATGCTGAACGACTTGGCGCCCGGCACCGTGAAAATCTGAGAGTAAGGGCTTTTGTGGCCCGTATTAACGGAAGCTCCCTCGTGTCGCGAATCACTCATGAGCGGATTTCTCCCCGCCTGACATTGAACCGGCCCAGGCTCGGTCCGCAGGTTTCGTGTACGACGCGCGACCTACGGCCCCACTGGGTGTGGCCTTGTAAGAGAGATTGCGGTAGGAAGATCCCTGATACACGAACTTGTCGTAAGTACCCCCGTCGAGGCTGGGGGCACCCTCGTGCGCGGCGACGCGACTCAATCCCTTATGTTCATAGAACCCGTAGTCGCACTCCGAGTCGGTGTAGAGGTAGTAAGAATCAAGTCCCACAGCGAGAAGGTGACGGAGGAAGGCGTCATAGAGACGCGCTCCCACGCGGTGCCCGCGTGCCTGCGGGGCGACGATGAAGAGAAGGAGCTCGGCGTCACAGTTCTGGCGGGAATCGTGCGCAAGCCGATCCACGTCAGCCCGGTCTGCTGCGAGGTATTTCTTTATGCGTTCAGAGTCGTCGAGCCCGTCAAAGAGACTGTACGACGCGGCGAAATCAGCCGGCGAGACCACCGTACCCAGTTGAGGCTGGCCCGCTACACGCACTGCAGCGACGCCGCAAACACGGCCGTCAATCGTGGCCACGCGAATATACGTCGCCTGAGAAAGCAGGTGCATCGCGTCGTTGGTGGCAACTGCCACGGAAGCCTCGTGACTGCCCGCATACGAATCGTCGAACCACATTTGCCGGCTCATTTCGGCGATCTCTTGGACATCTTCCCGGGTTGCCGGCCTGAATTGCGTCTGCACACTACTCACTTTCATCGGTCTGATCTTTTGAACCGACCTCAGCCTATCAGCCGGTAACCCACCCATCTCACCTTTGGCTTAAGGGCGGAGCAACATCCCCTCCGCCCTCACTCATCGTCCTCACTCGTCACTCTCTGCAACAGCGCTGAATGGGCCAACAGTCGGCGTTCGATATCTTCCTGCGTCTGCGAAACATCTGCAAAAATCGCACGATCCTGCGGCGACTCCCGGTTGATGTAGTAGAGGCAAGCGTCCACCTGCGACAAGGGGATGTCGAGGTTGCGGTGCAGCGCGATGCGATATACGTCGAGTTGCAACATAGCGCGCTCACTCGCCTCCCCCGGAGCAGGCTTCCGTCCCGTTTTCCAATCCACGATGGTGTAGCGCGGCTCCGAAGACTCTCCGCGAGACGCACTCGAGTCACGCTCCGCGCCGCGATACCAACCGTGGAAAACGGCGTCCATCTTCGCCACCACGCGCAGGCCGAAGACGTCAATCACATACGAGTTCTCCACGCTCTCAACCGGTCTGTGAGCCCACTCAGAATCCGCCAAACGGTGCTGCCAGGTGAGCAGTTTACGTGCCTGCTCCCCCTCTCCCGTCTCAAAAACAGGAATGGCCGCCTCGGGGTCGAGAAACTCCTGGGCCCAACTGTGGAAGCGCGTTCCCAAATCAGCCACAGAGTTCGGAGGCTGGGGAACCGGGCGGAGGATTCCCACCAGTGCAGTCCGCTCGGAGGCCACGCGGGCCGAGTGTGCCTCCTCGCTCTCACCTGCTGCCCCCTCTGCTCCGAGTGATGCCAGCCGCTGCAACTGCGTGGTTCCGAGCGAGAGCGTCGGAAGCACTCGCGACACCCGCCTGCGCAGGGGGTCAAGTGCAGATTCGTCTTCACCGACGTCGCCCGCCGCGCCGACCTGCACTGAACCCTCCTGAGTGCCCCTCTGCGTCTGCGCGACGAGAATCTTGGCCCGCTCTAAGAGACTCTCATCGACCGAGTCGTCAGGGGCGTTCGGTCCGCCCGAATCGTCCAAGTCGTCCGAGTCCCCATTCCCCTCGTCCTTCTCTGCCTCAATCTCACTGCGTACAACGCTCGCAGCACGCTTCAAAGTCGTTGCGACACCGTCGTCGAGGCGCACCGGCCACGACCCCACAGAGGCGAGCGCCTTGCCGGATTCCTCATCGATGTCGGAATCGGTGATCTCAGCAACATCCTCCATCAGTATTTTTTCGAGATCTTCGGCATCCGCACCACTGGCGACTCCCCTGCACTGCCTGGCCGCGCCCTGCGCCTCTTTCCACTCGTCTTCGTCCCCTCCCCGCACCCGAGCACCGGACTGGCCGGAAACGAAGTCAAAGGAATCCTTCCAGAAAACGCCCGCCGCATCCGGCTGCAAATCCGTGCGCATCACGCCTTCCGAAGGCTTATCGGAGCGCTGGTGGCCGCTGTAGCTGAGCATGACGGCGTTCTTGCTGCGCGTCACGGCCACATACGCGAGTCGACGCTCGTCGGCATGGGCGCGGGAACCGTACTCCTCACGCAGCGACAGAAAATCGTGCGACTGACCAATCTCCCTCTGCTCCTTGTCCGTTTCGTAAACTTCGGCATCGAGGGACTCGACGGAGTCGAGTACGTCGAGCGAACCCAAAGGATCGTTCGGCATCGCGGCGTGTGGAAAGCGCGGCAAGATGCGGGCATCGGAGCGCATGGGGGCCGGAACCGCCGCCGCATCCTCGATCCACGCCTCGGAGGTGGCCGTGAAATATCGCTCCCCAGACTCACCATCCGGAGAAATACCCCCCTCGGGGAACGTGACGGACTTTGAGGAAGGGAACGCCTCCTTCGTCATCCCCGCGACCGCCACGGCCTTCCACCCCAACCCCTTCGCCTGATGGATGGTCATGAGCACCACGTCGGCGCGGCGCCCCGAAGACAGCACGGGCTCGTCCGGGTCTTTCTCCAAAGCCTCCACCCACTGCACGTATCCTCGCAACGTGGGTGAGATGGCCTCCGGCAGTTCTGCAGCATACGTGGCGACCATGTCGGTTATCGCGTCGAGGCTTGAACTGACGCCCGCCCTGCTGATCGTTTCCTCACGCTCGGTGCCCAAGTCCTGCATCGCTTGATGAACCACGAGGTCGACGTCGAGGTCCAGCGCCTCAATGGCCTCGTGCAACGCGGCCGAAACACTCGTGTTCTGGACCGACTCCACGCTCATGACAGCCCGCGAGAACTCCGCAATTGCCTCAACCGCTCTTCGGTCCATCCCCTGATCGGAGAGCTGGTGCAGCGTGGCCGGATCCAGCACCACGTCGATGAGGGTGACAAGGTTGGGAACGATATCTCGGTGCTCGTGCACCAGCCGCGAGCGCTCGGCTTCGTTCTCCTCACCCGTGCCATAGCCCGCCGTACGCAGCGCCGCATACTGCTGTTCCACGTTGAGTTGTTCGGCAAAGCGGGCGAGGTCGCGCAGCTGAGATCCGCTCAGCCCATACCGAGGTGAAGCGAGCAGTCGCATCGCGGCGCTCGATGCGGTGTGATCGGTCGCCACAGTGAGCAGAGAGAAAAGATCCTGAACTTCAGGTTTGCTCATGATGTCGGAGAATCCCACCACTTCGTAGGACAATCCTGCGGCCTCCAACGCCTGCGCATACTGGGACATGTGACTCTTCGAGCGCACCAGGACTGCCACTGGAGTCTCGGCATCGTCCTTGTACCGCTGGCTGTATTTGCGCGCGAATGCGGCGATGGCTGCCGCCTCTTGCTTGCGCGTCGAATACCCTGTCACCGCAACACTTCCCTGCGTAGCCGGATGCGCCAGAGTGTCGAGAACGTTGAGCTTGTTGACATCGACCTCGCGCACCTCGGAGCTGGAGCGACCCCCCTTCCGCGTCAAGTACTCGGGCTTTCTCAAAGGAAGCGTGAGCACGTTGGCGAGATCGAGAACCCGCTGGGGATTTCGCACCGAGAAGGTGAGTGAGCTGGGAGTCGTCCCCTCCAGATCGAAATCGCTCTGAAACAGAGTGAAGGCTCCGGGGCTCGCGCCTCGCCACGCGTAGATCGATTGGAAAGGATCACCTACTGCCGTCACTCGCGAATGCTGTTGGGAATCCGAGGGGTGGAAGAGCCTCGCAATGAGCTTGGCCTGGGTCGTGGAGGTGTCCTGGTATTCGTCAAGAAAGACGTGAGTGTAGTGCCGGCGATACACCTCCCCGATGGAGGGGAATCTCACGAGGAGTTGCAGGGCGTACACAGCGAAGTCCGAGAATTCTGCGAAGTGCTCCTCCCGCTTGCGCTCGTTGTAGATTTTGGCGAGTTTGAGCAGTCGGCGGCGCTCCTGGGCGACCTCGAGCAAATGATTCGTTCGGAAAAGGGCACGACGGTGGTTCTTGGCGGCGAGCTCGGGGAGTCGCTTTTCCTCTTTTTTGAACGACGATTTCACACTGGGCTCGCTCGGGGCCGTGAGGTACTCTGCCGCCTCAGGGTCCAGCTCGAGTTCGTGATGAACCAGCGCCGAGGTCTTCGCAATGAAGGCGTCGTTCCACGTGAGTGCCGAATCCACCGCCGCGTCAACGCTGAGATGGTCCTCGTCGATCATGTAGCTGAGGCACTCGTCCGAGATCTTGAGAATTCCGTGCACCAGGGCGTCGAATCGGCTGGTCGGCTGATCGCTCACATCGTCGTCATCCGGCCCGGAGAAGAGATCGGCCATCGACTCCGCCACCACCCGGCTGGCGAGTTCGTAGCGACCGGCGTCGCTCAACGGCATCACGGACTGATCCACCCCAACGAGCAGACCATACTGACGCACGATGTGTTGGAAGAAGGCGTCGTAGGTCATCACGTCTGGCCTCATGGTGAGCGCCTCGACTCTGCTCACAGTGCCGTTCAGAGTTTCACTCACCCGCTCGGTGACCCTGCTCTGCAACTCCTGTGCCGCCTTGTTGGTGAAGGTGAGTCCGAGAATCGAATTGGCGGGAACCCTCGCGGAGGGATCCGCGGCCGTCATCAGCGCAATGATGCGTTCGGTCATCGTGAACGTTTTGCCTGAGCCGGCACCTGCAACCACGAGTACGTCGCTGCGTGAATCGGCGGAGATCACCGCGCGCTGCTCCGGTGTCAACTTGTCGTTCAGATCGGCCGCTTCACCCGTGTCCTGAGGTGTGTTCTTACTCATCATTTCTCCGCTCTACCCACATGTGCCTGGCCACCGTGACTGGGACCATAGACGGTTTGAGACACCTCCGGCCACGCCGGGCAAATGCCCTTGAAGGCACAGAAGGTGCACGCCGGGCCTCGTTTGGGGACGAAATGGTCGGACTGCTTGTATCCGGCCGCATAAAAAATACGAGCGATCATGCTGAGACACCACATGAGGGTCTCGTTGCCTGCCGCCGCCTCTTCCAACCGGTTCATCGCCTCGAAGGCCACGGGGTACGGATCCGTTTCCTTGAAGAGGCTACCGATGTGAGGAGCTCGCGGCCGGGGGGTGAAATGCTCGTTGAAGGCCTCCCGGGACTCGAAGAGCGCCGGTTGGTACGCGGCCTCGATGGCGCCCGCTGCCGATGCCGGAGCGGCGCCCGCCTCGACGTCGAAGAGCACCGAACGCTCCACCGTCACCGAGTCGTTCGGGTCCTGGGTGAACAGCAATCCCAGCTGATAACACACCAACTGCAGATCCGAGAAAACTGAAGATCCGGTGTGCTTCTTGCCGGTCTTGTAATCCACCACGTCGACGATCCTGTTTCCCCTTCGCTCCCGATATTCCAGTCGGTCGATGCGCCCACTCAGCGTGATGACAGCCTTCTGGGAAAAGTCCGCGTCAAAGCCGTCGGCGAGCGCACTCAGAGCGGCGGCGACCTCGGCACTGAGCGTATGGGCGTCTTTCCCGTTTTCCTGCGACGCACCCGTGAGCGCATGCTCCACCATCGGCAGGATGCTGCGCAGCGAGAACTGTGCGCGGAAGGACTTTTCGGCCTCGACACCGGTGAGTGCCCCCGCTGGCGGCAGCTCATTCTTGACCGGCTTCTCCCGCTGCGTATCGATCCCATAGAGAGGGTTGCGGCTCTCGACGAAGTAAGTGGCGATGTTTTCCAGAACGGCAGCGGCCTTGCGATCCTGCTGAGCGATGGTGTACAGATCTGCAACTTTGTCGCTCGGCGTCTGCTGAGCTCGGGTTTGCTTGAAATGGGAGAGCATGTGGTCGCGCAGCTCCTCGAAGCTGGCACTGCGGTCGAGCCCCAGTTGGGTCGCCTCCTCGGCGCAGCCGTGGATGAGCGTTCCAAAGCTGGTGGCGGCGTTGCCAGAACGCGGGCCGTTGTACTTGTTCTCCATTGCCCATTTCAACGGGCAGCGCCACAGTTGGTCGACACTGGAGGGGGACAGAGTCACGGGCAGGCTCTCGGGACTTGCCTCCGCGTCATCTCGTTCGGTCTCCTCAGCCTCAGACACGTCAACAAAGCCCCACGTCTGCGGGTCGGCACCCTGCACCCCTTGGCGAGCGAGATAGGCCAGAGTTTTCACGGCGTCGGCAACCTCTGGCGGCAGAGGAGTCGTGCTCCCCTGGGACAGGTGGCGCGTCAGTCGAGCCCTCGCAATTGCGACGAGGCCACGCTCGGAGGTGTCGAGCCCTCCACGCAGATCCGTCCCCGCTTCGGAAGCCCCGCCGACATCAGGGACCGCACCCTCGGCAGGTATACGTGCCCTCATCAGGCTGGGTCCGCCCACCTGCGTGAAGGCCTGTGCGCTCGACTCACCTGATCCGGTGGAACCGAAGAGCTCAGGCAAGAATGCAAGGAGAAACTCGGAGGGAACCGCCGTGTCAGAGAGGACGGCACTCACCGTGACGCGCACGCTGGCCCGAGTGAGCGCAACGAGGAAACTCTTCATCTCCGAATAGAGCGTGGCCAAGCGAATACGGCGGGAATCGAGGACTGCTCCCCTGTCGCTCTCTGAATCGCCGTTGGGGGATGTGGCCCGGTGCAGTCGGCCTGAAAGAACCGTGTCCGCCAACACTTCCGCCCCGAAAAGGGTATTGCGCGGAGTGAGATTGGGCCAAACATCCTGCTGGAGGGAGGGAATCCATACGTATTTCTTCTCCACACCTGAGGCGCCGGCCGGCGTCGCCACGCTCACGGCATCCTCCTGGGGCGCAACCTTGGCCAGAGAGTCCGCTTCGATGTCGAGGCTGCTGATCCGTTCGACAAAATCCGCAAGGGTTTCGTCCTCTGTGACTGCCGAGGCGTGGTTGAACAGTCGAATAACGGTGTCGAGGAGACGGTTTGCAGTGCGTCCTTCTACTGTCGCCGAAAGCGCGCGCTCCTGCCACACCTGTGCGAGCGAACAGGCATCCCACACGAACCACAACGTCTCATAGACGTGCACTGGAGATTCTCCCTCTCCCTTCTGTGCCGCGGCAGTGCGCACGACGTCTATCAGCCGCATCAGGGCCGCCACGTCGTCGTCGGCGAGTGTGTGAGCAGCATCAGATTGGCGACGACCCCTCGACAGAATCGAGTCGATCATTCCGCTCAACACATCCCGCACTTCCTGATCGCCAAGCACCAACAGCGAAAAGAGCCCGTTGACTCCAATGGGAGCATCGCTGTCATTGTCTACGTCCCCCCGCAAACGAACCCACGCTTGATGTAGAAGCGTGAAACGGGAGGCAGCGTCGTCGAGAATATTCTCGTCAGACTGGGCGGAAGCCATGGCTTCCAGAACGGCCAGGGAGGCCACGGCAGCCGTGAGTCTCTGCAGTCGCAAGGGGCGCTCGCCGCCCCAAGCGGTTGGAACGGTGAAAAGTGGAGAATTCGCTGCGCGCTTGAGCTGCTCAACGAGAGCGGCAGCCGTCTCGGAAGTGAGATCCTCGCGCTCGGCCCGTTGCGCCAGATCAACCAAGGAGAGAAGCGCGAGGAGCCCCTGAACTACCGGTTCTTCCTTGAGTGGGCGCGACACCGATGAGTACGAAACCGGAATGTTTTCCGTCTCGAAACGGTGCCCGATCATCTGCAACGTCGCGTTATCGTGGGCAATAACTTCGAGGTCCCTCCACTCAAGACCAGGGTTGCGAAGCTTCGTATCCTTGACGTTCCAAACCAGATCGTCAAGCTCCTCCGCCGGACTTCTGAAGAGACGGCCCTGCAGGGAACCATCCGGCGTGCGCGTTTGGGCGTCGGGTACCACCAGTTTCCCTGGTCTCTTCGGAATCGGCACCTCGTTGACCATGACCGATCCGATGGACTGAGAGACCCGAGAGGCAACGGCAGCCGCATACGAGGTCGCACTCAGCCGCGGCGGCATGTCGATCTGCAGCGCATTCATGCCGTCGGGAACCGCCTCGAGAACGGAGAGAACCTCAGGATAGGCACCACGGAAGGTCTGAACGGACTCGTCGTCGTTGCCGACCAGAAGTACCTTCGTTCCTTCCGATACCAACGCCTGCAGGAAGGAGAACCCCGCCAGAGTCAGCTCCTGTGAATCGTCGACGATGACGACCTCAGGCAGTTGAAAGGAGCCGTCGCCTTCGCGGGCGTGCTGAATGCTGTCTTCCGCGGCAACAAGAACAAAGGCGTTGTCGACTCTGAACTCGTCGGGATAGCGTTGGCTCACTTCTCGCGCATATTCCACGCGCAGGGCGACTGCCAGATCCCACTCCACGCACTGCCTGGGATCCTGGTCGAAGCCCTTCTCGCAATCGCGCAGATCAGCGTCGGAATCGATGCGGAAATGCAGCTCGCTGAGGCGGGCAAACATGTCGCGCAACTGAGCGGCAAAAGACGAGGTCATCATTTGAGCGAAAACGTCTTCGGTCGTTTGGGGGGCCGCGGGGTTTTCTCGCGACGAAGATTTCTCCTCACGCAATGAAAAATACTTCTTCAGCAGTGAGCACGTTGAGCACGACACGTCGTCTCCAACGCGCACGTGGTGGAGATGATGACCGAGAACACTGCGAATCAATTGGTCCTGTTCCGCACCGTCGAGGAGTTTGGGAGGAGTCAGATTTCGCGCCTGACGGTCTCTCGCGAGAGTATCGAAAGCAAGCGCCACCAGCGTCTTCACCGGCCTGCTCACCACGCTGTTACCGACGGCGGTCACCGCTCGATTGCTCAGCTCGTCGGCCTTGAGACGGTGCGAGACGATGAGAAAGCTTCTGCCGTGCCGGACGCGCTCGGCGTTGTCCGGTGAAATGAAAGTTTCATAACACAGCGTGGTTTTGCCGGCCTTCGGAGAGCCCGAGATGCTCAGAACCTGCGTCGGGACACCATTCTTGACAAGACTTCCGGTCAGCAGCGCGTGCACCAACTCCGTCACCTCACTGCGGCGCACTTCATCCCCCGATACCTTTTCACCCTTGTCTGAAGTCATCCTTTAATTCTAATGTGAGGCCCTCACACCCATCAGGCATGACTCATCTTCAGCCTTTCTTCAGGCGCGTCCATTAATTTCGCCTTCAATAAGTACGAGCACTTCGCTGTGCCCAACGCGACGGAGCAACCGATGGTCACCACACGACTCCCCTCACGCAAAGACGTGGAGACACCCACGCCGAACTCGGCCGAACCGGACTTTGTCATGGGAATCAACGTGAAATCCCCTCACCTCATCGTTCCTCTGCGCGAATTGCTCGACGAAGAGGACGCGACTTCAGGCGTGAACGGGCGACATCGCCTGGTGCATCCAAGCCTTCTTCTGGTCGACCGCCGCAAGCGTTTTATCGGTTTGACCGTCACCGCTGTCATCGTGGCGAGCTTCCTGTGGCTGCTCTTTCTTGGACATTCTCAAGCGAGCGCCCTGTCATCTCAACCGCTGACCGCTACCTCATCCTCAGAGTCCACCGCGGAGACCTTCCGCAGCCGCACTGAGCCCGCCACAGCATCTCTGGGTAAGGGAAAATGGAAAGTCGGTTCCGACCTTCCTCCTGGCCGCTATACCATTTCCGTCGCCCATGGGACCGGCAATATTTCGTCGGTGAAGGAAAACGGCGCGCGAGGCATCAACGAAATCCTCTCGGCGCATCCCTCCACGGGCATGCGGGTGAAAACCGTCACCACAGATCTTGAAGAGGGAGAGATTGTTTCAATCGGCCACCTTGACCAGGTGCTTTTTTCGCCCGCGCCAGAAGTGCAGACGACCACTCTGACAGCCGGAACATGGGTCGTCGGATTTGATGTCGCTGCAGGGCAATACAGGGCTTTTGCAAAATCCCGTGGACAGGGAACTCTATCGATTCTTGTCGGAGGCGTTGCGATCAAGAATGAGATTCTCGGCGCCGTTGGCGGCACCGGCAGAAACTCGTTACCTCTCACCCTCGTCGAAGGTCAAACAGTTTCGATTCACGGGTTGAACACCGTTGTGTTGGAAAAGAGGAAATAAAGCGGAGCGGGGGGGATTCGAACCCCCGAAGGAATTACTTCCTTAACACCTTAGCAGGGTGCCCCTTTCGGCCACTCAGGCACCGCTCCACTGCTGTCACAAAGAACAACGAGTCATTACTATACCATCTATGCAGGATGTCGGTCGCCCGAGAATGTCACAATCACCGCCACCATCACCATCACGATTCCCACGAGCTCCAAAATTGAAGGAATTTCGCCAAACGCAAGGCCCACCACTACTGCGGCTGCAGGGTTGATTGACTGCATGACCGAGAAGGCACCCGACGTGAGCCGGGGCATAATGAGCTGGTCCAAAACGTAGGGAAGGAACGAGCCTAGCAGCGAGCCGCACATCAACAGAGCCACGAGCTTGAGCGCCCCTACTCCACCGAGGCTCCACGAGGCTCCCGCGCGCGGGTGAATAACTGCAGCGACAGCAGGCACTGCCAAAAACAGGGATTGCAGGGCGAAGCCAATTGCCACCGCAATCGTCAGGTAGTCGATCGAGTGACCGGTGAAAGAAACCTTCCGTCCCACCACAATGTAGGTACCCCACATGCTGGCGCTGCACAGAATCGCGATGAAGCCCACCATGAAGTTTCCCGACGAAGGTGAGGCGAAGGAGATGCCCGCCAAAAGCACCACGCCCAGGGCAGCAACGACGATACCGACGCGCTCGTGCCAATCCTTGCCCGTAACGACCGCCACCGTCAGCGGTCCCAGGAACTCAATCGAGACGGCAATCCCCATGTCCATATTGTCGACCGCAATGTAGAACACCGTATTCATCACGGTGATGGCGACGCCGAGAATCACGATGGTCACCCAGGCGCGCCGCTTCCGGGGAAGGTTCTTGCGAACGGACTTGCGCCACGGCCGCCGCCACGCCAGCAGAGCCAGTGCGAGAAAGCCCACGCGGTACCACGCGGCATACAGTGGCTCGATCTCAGAGAAGGCGTCTTTGACAAGCCCTGTCGCCACGTACAGAGAAACGCTTTGGATCACCACCAAGATCCACGCGGGCGTTGCGTTGATGGCCCTCACGATCCCTTGTTTCACACCTTCACGCTACTCCTGCCCTCCTTCGTTCTCCTCCAGCCGACACGCTTCCTCAAATCCCCCGCCTCTCATACCATGGTCTGCATGAGCACCTCACCCCGTTCCCAAGCCGTCAAGCGCGACTGGGGCCACGACGAAACGGGCTGCACCGTGCTCCACATCGACATGGACGCCTTCTACGCCTCATGCGAGATTGCACGACATCCAGAGCTCAAGGGCAAGCCTGTCATCATCGGCACCGGCAACCGTGCCGTCGTGTCGGCGGCGAGTTACGAGGCACGCGCCTACGGCATCAACTCCGCCATGCCCGTGGCAAGCGCCCGCCGCAAATGTCCGCAGGGCATTTATCTGCCAGTGGACATGGCCTACTACCGTTCCATCTCACGCCACATCTTTGACCTCATCGCCACCGTCACTGACCAGATTGAACAGGTTTCAGTCGACGAGGCGTATGTCGACGTTTCGGCGGCACTGCTGAGGTGGCACCGCCCAACGGCAATCGCCGCCTGGATCAGACAGCACGTCAGCGAAACCTTCAACGTCACGTGCTCCGTGGGGATCGCCGCCAACAAACTCATCGCAAAACTCGCCTCGACCAACGCCAAGCCGGATGGGATGCTGCTCGTCCCCCTCGCCCGTCATGCCGAGTTCATTCGCATGCTTCCCCTGCGTTCAATTCCTGGGGTGGGTCCCGCGTCCGCCGAGCGATTCCGCAGGTGGGGAGTCGAAACCGTCGCACAGCTCGCCACCCTGAGCGAAAATGAAATCACTCAGATCACGGGCTCGAAAGTGCACGCCCACGGCCTCTGGCTCGCAGCCCAAGGTAAAGACGATCGCAGAGTCACGCCGCACACCCCGGAAAAATCAATCGGCAACGAGCGCACCTTTATGACAGACACCACAGATCTCCAAGAAGTCTCGAATCTGTTGCGTCGAAGCAGCGAGGATGTCGCGGCCACTCTGCGCGCACGGGGTCTCCTCGCGCGAACGATCACGACCAAGCTGCGCTACGAAGACCTCAGCTACGGCACCAAGGCACTGACTTTGAGTGCGCCCGTCGACTCAGCGGCCTCGATTTTTCCCACCGCGCGCAAGCTGCTCTTCGCCTTGCTGCATATGGAGAAGACGGACACCGAGCTCCCCCGCCCCGTGCGTCTGGCGGGAGTGAGCGCTTCTGGGCTGTCACCGGCCCAGTCCACGGCTCTGCAGCCAGCATTGGACCTCGGATTCGATGTGGAAACGGCGGAGGATGGCCCCGACCTCGGGGTCGAACCCCAAAAGCTGAGAACCGCAGAAAAGACACTCGATTCCATCAGGACTCGGTACGGAAAAGGCTCAGTTCACCTCGGCGTGGGCTAAACCAGGGGTTACAGCGTGGCGAGTCGAGCTGCAGCCGCATCGATGTCCGCGTCGCTCGCCGTGGCCGAAAAACGCAGGTAGGCGCTATCGCCATAGAATTCGCCGGGGCTGACGATGAGGCCGAGGCGAGCGAGTGCGTCGATGTCCTTCCAGCAATCCCCCGACAGAGCGCGCACCCACACGTAGAGAGCACCCTCGGGCATGCTCGCGTCGTATCCGCCGGCCCGCAGCCCTGCAACGAGGCGAGCCAGCCGACTGGCGTACCGCTCATGCTGAACGTTCACAGCATTTGAGTCGTCGAGACCCGCTGCCATCGCCGCCTGCACGGGTCCCGGGATGATGAGACCGATCTGTTTGCGGAAGTTTTGCATGCGAGCGAGAATCTCGCTGTCACCGGCGATGAAGGCAGTGCGATATCCGGCCATATTCGACTGCTTACTCAGCGAATATAGGCACAGCACGCCGTCCGCGTTCGTCCCACAAACATCGGCGTCCAAGATGCCAGGAGCAGCGCTGCGAGCGCCCTCACCTTCCACCCACGTCATGAGGGCGTAGCATTCATCGGACACCACCACGGCACCGATTCTCCTGGCAGCCGCAACAATTGCGGAGAGTTGCGCGGCGCTGAGCGTCTCGCCCGTCGGATTGCTGGGAGAATTCACCCACACCATCCCGACGTTGTCGAGATTCTCCCACGCCGAGGTGTCCGCGACGTCGAGCTTGACGACCTCGCATCCCGCCAATTGCGTTCCGATTTCATACGTGGGGTATGAGATCTTTGGCTGCACGACCTTTGACCCCGCAGGCAGCTGGAGTAGCGACGCCATGAGCGCCACCGCCTCCTTGGACCCCACGCTCGGCAGAACCGACGCTGCGAGCGCCGATATATCCGTCCCGCGCTCGCGCTGGAACCAGTGCGATATTGCCGTCTGCAACTGTGAGGTACCCACTGTCGTGGGATAGCCGAAGGCGTTGGGATCGTCGGCGGCTTCCGCGAGCGCCGAACGAACGGAGGTAGGAACCGGGTCTACCGGAGACCCGACAGAGAGATCAATCATGCCCCCTGCGGCTGCTGCAGCAACTTTTTTGGCGCCATTGAGGCGTTCCCACCTGTAGGGGGTCGCGAAACTGTGAAAAGACATGGATCAGAAGCGAGTGCGCTTGCGCAGCCGCTCAGTCCTCCTTGGCGGGGACGGCAGTGATGCGCGGATGGTCGTGATCAATCTGACCGAATGCCTGCGCTCCACCCTGATCGCCGACTTCTGCGAAATACTCAGTCGCGACGTCCTTGTACCACGCCCACTCCTCGGGGAGGTCGTCTTCGTAGAAGATTGCCTCGACGGGGCAGGCCGGTTCGCAGGCGCCGCAGTCCACGCACTCGTTGGGATTGATGTACAAGGTGCGCTGACCCTCGTAGATGCAATCGACCGGGCACTCATCAACGCATGCCTTGTCTTTGACATCGATGCACGGTTCAGCAATCACGTATGCCATGGTGGATCCTTCCGAGTTGCATTTCAGGTTCTGCTCTTAGCCTACCGAGGCCGCTCGATTGCGCAAACTATCGTATCGAATTCGGTCGTGTTGTCCGTTTTTGTCCTCACATCAGTCAGTGAGACTCGTGAACCTGCTCTTGGAGATCGGGCATTATATGCTCGTCAGTCGGCGTCTGCAGGAGCGAGTGCCTGTAGGAATACGAGAAGTAAATGACGAAGCCCACCGCCAGCCACACCAGGAATCGCACCCAGGTGAGCAGCGAGAGATTGAGCATGAGCCACAGGCACGATAGCGAAGTCAGAATGGGTACAACCGGACTGCCGGGAACCTTGATGGTCCGCTCGAGATCCGGGCGCGAACGGCGCAGGATCGGGATGCTCAGGGCGACGAGCATGAAGGCGCTCAACGTGCCGATGTTGACCATGTCGGAGAGCACGGTGACGTCGAAAGTTGAGGCCATGATGGCCACGACGATGCTCCCGGCGATCTGGAGACGGGCGGGGGTACCGCGCTTGGACGTCTTGGAGAGCGCACGCGGCAGGAGGCCGTCGCGGCTCATGGCGAAGATGATGCGCGTGAGTCCCAGCAACAGCACCATGACAACTGTGGTGAGCCCAATGACGATGCCCAACGCGATGACCTTTGCCGCCCACGTGGCGCCGACCAGCTCAAATGCGGTGGTGAGGGACGGATCCTTGACCGCCGCCAGCTGCTTGTACGAAACCATTCCAGTGGTGACGATGGCGACGAGGACGTAGAGAATCGTCACCATGATCACACCCAGTGTGATGCCGCGCGGAACGGTCTTCTTGGGATTAACAGCCTCTTCAGAGGCCGTGGCGACCACATCGAAGCCGATGAAGGCAAAGAACACGAGTGCCGCTCCGGAGATGATGCCCGAAACGCCGTAGATCGATGGCGCCTGACCGGTGACCCATTGGAAGAGCGGCTGGAACCACACTCCCGTCTCCTCGGGGTTGGAGCTCAGCGACGAGGCCGGCTCGCTCGGCGGGATGAAGGGGGTGAAATTGGAAGCCTTGATGAAGAAGAATCCAGCAACCACGATGAAGAGAACGATGATGATCTTGACGATGGCGAGCACGTTGTTGACGTGAGAACCGATTTCGGTGCCCAGCACGAGCAGAATCGTGAAGAATGCGATGACGACAATGGGCGCAAAATCGACAGTGATCGAGCCGACCTTGACCGACGTCGTGATCCCAACTCCCAGGAGCCGCAGGAAATCGTTGACGTAGACGCTCCAGTATTTCGAAATGACCGAACCCGCCATGAGCATTTCGAGAATCATGTCCCAGCCAATGATCCAAGCGACGAGCTCGCCCATCGTGGAATAGGTGAAGGTGTAGGCCGAACCTGCGACGGGTGCAACGGACGACAACTCCGCGTAACACAAGGCGGCGCACCCACACACGACCGCCGCGATGAGAAAGCTGATGATGGCGGCAGGCCCC
The DNA here is from genome assembly GCA_022649925.1 of Bifidobacteriaceae bacterium. GTDB lineage: Bacteria > Actinomycetota > Actinomycetes > Actinomycetales > Bifidobacteriaceae > JALCQC01. The sequence goes on from JALCOX010000009.1 coordinate 16,553, forward strand.
GCGTGGAAGGCGACGGCTTGCGCCCCCACCGAAAAGATGCCCGCGCCCACAGCGACCGCCACGCCCATGAAGGCGAGGTCTCGAGTGTGAAGTGTTCTCCTGAGAGAGTGGCCCGCTTCTTTGGACTCTTCCAGAGAATGCTCAATGGTCTTCTTGCGAAGAACGTGCATGAATGATTCCTCCTCGTTGCCAAGCAGGCTGGGGAGTACCACGTCTCACCAATGCGTCTTTGCTCAGCGTCCCAAAATTACCGTTTGAATACTACCGGTTTCGTGCAGGCGCGCGAAACTACTCACGTTCCTGCGTGTGCTCCATTGCTACGACAATCCGAGAAACACCGGCTCTGGTATCAATCGAATTCCGAAAGCGCCCTCAACTCCGTCTTGCACAGTGTGGGCGAGTTCCACGATGTCCCGGGCGCGCGCGGCTCCCCGGTTTGTCAGCGCCAGCGTGTGTCTTGTGGACAGTGCGGCAGGTGCTGCAGGATCTTGTGTCAGGGGGTATCCCTTGTGGAAGCCTGCGTGGTCGATGAGCCACGCGGCGGACGTCTTTACACCCGCGGTGCCGTCACTCGCTCGCGCGTTGAAGCGCGGTGCGAGCTCTGGCAAGGCCTGAGCTCGAGCTTGAGTAAGGACCGGATTGATGAAGAAGCTTCCGCAACTCCACCGGTCCTGCATCACGGAAGCGTCGGCGAGCGCACCCATGTCGCCAACTTTCGCCGCGTCCGGATGCGCGACAGTCGATCTCATCCACGGATTTGCGTAACGCCCTGGATCTTCCAGCATTGCCTTAGCGGCGCGAACCTTCACCACGGCGGCCCTGATTGAGGCGATATCCATACTGGCACCCACGTCGACGTGCAGAGCCGTTGCGAGCTGCCCGAAGCGGACGGTGCCGACGGCGGAATGCTGGAGAACAAAAGTCACCGAAAGGACGACATAGCGCGGTGTGGGGAAGAAATCTGCTGCCGCGACTCCTGGGGCCTTGTACATGCTTGATTTGAGGGCGGACGTGCGATAGCCAAAGTTCATGAGGTCGGCGGTGAAGTTGACGACCTTCTTTTCGCGGCGATCCCATACTTCCACGGATTCGACGCACGTCCCAACTTCCTGCCCGTACGCCCCAATGTTTTGGACGACGCTCGCGCCCACAGTTCCGGGAATCCCTGAAAGACCTTCCACACCCTGTAGGCCCATGCGAACACAGAAGTCGACGAAGTCGTCCCAGTGGGCGCCCGCCGCGGCGTTGACATGGACGCTCAGCTCGTCGCCCTCTCGGGGTGCTGCCTGATCGAGAACGTTAATATCTCGGCGCCCGTCTCGCACGACGACGCCGTCAAAGTCGGCGTCTGAGGCGAGAAGATTCGACCCGCCGCCGATGACACAGAGGGGCACCTGGGCGGAATCGGCGTCTTCGACTGCCTCGATGAAACCCACTCGGCTCGTCGGTTCTACAAAACGTGCGATGGCTCCACCCACTCTGATGGTGGTCAGATCGGCAAACAGTGGCGACTGATTCATGGAGACCCTCACGATGCAAATTCAGGGACTAAAAAGCCCGGTCGAGCCGGGCATAAAAGGTTGGAAAACGCGCGATCAGCGGGTCTCGCGGTGCAGCGTTTCCTTGCCGCAGCGCGGGCAGAACTTGTTCAGCTCGAGACGATCCGGCGTATTGCGACGGTTCTTCGTCGTGATGTAGTTGCGTTCCTTGCACACGGTGCAAGCCATCGTGATGCCAGGACGAATATCCGTGCTCTTTGCCATTTCGTACACCCCTAATTGTCGTTGCTCGCCGGAAGTTCCGACATTGTAGCGAGGAAGAGACTCGAACTCTTGACCTTACGATTATGAGTCGTACGCTCTAACCAGCTGAGCTACCCCGCCCTGGAGCCTCGAGTGAGAATTGGACTCACGACCTCTTCCTTACCAAGGAAGTGCTCTACCACTGAGCTATCGAGGCGTGGCGGGTATAGGATTCGAACCTATGAAGCTATTAGCGGCTGATTTACAGTCAGCTCCCTTTGACCGCTTGGGAAACCCGCCATCATTACAGCTCAGAGGCTCTCACCTCCAAACGGCAACCACCACAGTTTGCCACGGTTCGGGGTTCTTCGCAAGTCCATCAGCCTGTGTCGCGCCGTAATCATTGAGATTCCTTGCGACACACCTACTCCCGCTATATATTTCAGTTATGCCTTAGCGATTCTGCCACGTGTGCGAGACCTGCGACACGCGGCCATATCAGCGCTCCGAGCCCGTGCTCGAGCCGTGCGACATCCCTATGAAGCAAAGCCGTCATCCGCCAGGGACTTGCACACCTGAAGAACGACGTCGTTGGCTTCGGACTCTCCCATTGAGATGCGGATTCCCTCTCGGTCGAAGACGCGCACCGAAAGGCCGGCCTCAACAAATCGCTGGGCAGCGGTTGCGGTCTTCTCCCCCAACGAGATCCAGAAGAAGTTTGCCTGAGGCTGGGGAATCTTCCACCCCTGCTTTCTCAGGGCCGTGACGACACGATCCCGTTCGGAGACGATATTCTGCACGCGCGAGTCGAGCTCATCGTAGGCGTCCAGACTTGCCACCGCCGCAATCTGAGCCATGTTCGACACCGCGAAAGGCAAAGACACCTTGCGCATTGCCACGATGACGTCCGCAGGACCCACCGCGTACCCAATGCGCAGACCGGCAAGACCGTAGGCCTTCGAGAAGGTGTGAGCGACGACCACGTTGGGGAACTCGCGGAACAGATCCATCGCGACAGAGGTGTCGGTATCCGTGTTGAACTGGAAGTAGGCCTCGTCGAAGAGAACGATGACGTCGCTGGGAACGGCCGCCAAAAGCTTGCGGGCCTGCGCATCACTCACCGAGGTCGACGTCGGATTGTTGGGATTGTTGACCACGACGAGACGAGTGCGGTCGCTGAGCGCCGCGATCATCGCGTCGATGTCGTGTGTACCCTCCGGTGTCAGTGGCACTTGGACGCTCGTGGCGCCCGCACCCGTCACGATGATGGGGTATGCCTCGAAGCTCCTCCAGGGATAGACCACTTCGTCGCCTGGACCCGCCAGGAGGTTCACCAGTTGCGTGATGACTTCGGTAGAGCCGCAGCCGAGTTGAATGTTCTCGGGTGCGACGTCGATTTCCTTCGACAGTCGGGAGACCACATTCCATCCGCTCATGTCCGGGTAGCGATTGATGCGATCAAGCGAGCCTTCAATGGCGTCCTTGACACTGTCGAGGGGCTGATAGGGATTCTCGTTGCTGGAGAGTTTAAAGTTTCGCACGCCCGGTGCGCTCGGCGCAGGCTTACCTTGTTTATAGGCGGGTATGGTGTCAATTTCTGGGCGGTGCTTAAAAGTCATGCATTTATATTATGCCGATGCGTCGCCAGACGGTTTCGTTCGCGCTCTCTCCAAGAAGCCCTCGGAGAGCAACTGCGTGACAGGAACGCCGAGCGCCACTGCGATGGTGCCCAACATCCCAAGCGTCAGTCGAGCCTCCCCCGACATGACCCGCTTGAGCGTGGGGTAGGGGATTTCTGACGTGCGAGACAACCACGCAAGTGATTTCGACTGTGACTTCAAAACAGTCGAGATCTTCGCGGCAGCGCTTCGATTGAGCTCCCTTGTATCCATACAGTTACAATAACATCAAGGCAGGAGTCTGAAGAACGGAGAGCCATAACAATGTGCAACGTCGTTTCATCCCAGCTCGTCGGCGTATTCCTCTTTTACACCAGATTGGTTTAAAGTGTAACCATGTCACAATACGGAAAGCAGTTCGAGAAGGCTCTCGCCGCAGAACTGCGGGCAGAGAAGGCCCGCCGCAATATAACTGAGTATGACATCGCGCAGCAACTGGGTATCCATCGGGTCTCCGTATCGCGATATTTCTCTGGAGCACGCTCCATACCCTTGGCAACCTTCGCGGATTTGTGCCGAACTCTCGATCTCGACACGCTCGAGATCGTCAGCAAAGCCGAGGTCGCCGCAAAGAAAGAGTTGAAGCGACAGGCGGCGGATCCATCGTCGAGCGAAGGCACCCAGCAGGGGGCATAGCCGCACATCTCCAGGGAATACGGAGCGGCTAGGCTCGGTTACTCCTTATAGACGCCTCACGCGAGGCATTCAATCAAAGGAGCACCATGAATCCATCCTTTATGCAGGATCCCTTCTTCCACTGGGATATTTCGGAAATCACCCGCAGAGGCGCCAAAGCGCTCAAGACCCTCCAGATTGTAGGCGGCATCGTCGCCCTCATTCTGGGCCTGTGCCTCCTGTTCTGGCCCGGCAAATCGATCCTCGTTCTCACCGTCATTCTCGGCATCTATTTCACCGTTTTCGGAGTCGTGCGCATCGCGGGAGCGTTCACCATCTCAGGTATGCCCGGTGGGTGGCGAGTTCTGGAGGCCCTGACAGGCGTCTTCATGCTGATCGCCGCCGCCATCATCTTCAAGAACACCGGCGGATCAGCGAGCTTCATTCTCATGTTCTCCGCCATCATGATCGGGGTGAGTTGGATCTTCGAGGGAATCCTCTCCCTCACAGAGGCCGCAGGTGCCTTCCATTCAGGATGGTCGATTCTCGCCGGAATCATCTCCATCGTCGCGGGAGTCGTCGTGATCTTCTCCCCCATCACCTCTGCGGTCATGCTGATCACGTTCGCCGCGGTCGCCATCATCGTGTTCGGAGTCGTCGCACTCGTGCGCGGAATTACCTTCCCCACGGTGAAGTAGCCAGCCCGTAGCCAGTCCCTCCGCTCAAGGTGGCCCCAGCCTCCCCAACTCGGAGGCCGGGGCCACCTTTTTACCCACCGTGTTGATATAATCCGACACATATCGGTCCCCTAATCCGCGGGAGCACCTGGGCCCACGCGGTCACACGAAGGGCGGTTGATGTGTCCAAGGGAGTCACCATTGCCGACGTCGCCACAAAAGCCGGCGTCTCTACCAAAACAGTCTCCAACGTCCTCAACCAGACGGGTCGGATGAGCGCAGAAACCCGTCGCCGGGTCGAAGCAGCCATCACCGCATTGGGGTACCACGTCAACCGCTCGGCGCAAATGCTGCGCTCCGGAGCAACCGGAATGATCGGATTGGCGGTGCCGAGCTTCGCTCAGCCCTTCTTCGGCTACTTCAGCGACATCATGGCAAAATACGCTCATTCACGCGGATACGGTCTCACCATCGGAACCTATTTCGACCGCACCGGAGGCCTGGAGGGCTTCATCGACGACACCTATCGTCTCAACGCTGACGGATGGATTTTCCTCGCCGACCGACCGCTCTCCGACGAGGGGGCAATCCTCAACCAGGAATATCCCATCGTCCTCTTGGGCGACTTCCCCTCCTTCGGCAAGGCAGATGCCGTCGTGATGCCCAATTCCGACGCCTCTGAATACGCCACCCAATGGCTTCTCACGCGCGGCTGCAAAAAGATCGGATTCGTCGGAGCTCCCCCGTGGATCACCACGATGCCCACCGGCGCCGGACTCGAGGACTTCCTCACCGCCATCTCCGATCAGGAATACAACACGAGCCTGCGCTTGCGCGGCTACCTCAAGGCACTCAAGGCACACGGAATCGGGTTCGACCCCCGCTTCCTCGCCTCCGGCCAGCATATTGAAATCGAAGACGGGGAGGCGGCAATGGCCTCCATGCTCGAAAGCGGCGTGACCCCGGACGCCATCGTCTGCGTCAACGACGCCATCGCACTCGGTGCAATGATCACCCTGCGCCAGCGCGGCATCCAGATTCCGCGCGACGTCCAAGTCATCGGTTTCGACAACACCACCTATGCTCAGTACGCGGTCCCGTCGCTCACTTCCATCGACCCCTTCGCCTGGCAATACGCACAGGTCGCGGTCGACCGCCTCATCGAGCGCATGCACGGCGACGATTCACCCGCCCGCACGTTCTCCACCGGGTACCGTTTCGTGCAGCGACAGAGCACCGCCGCGCAGAGTTGAAGTGGCCCCCACAGCGCTGCCGCTGTTGATTCATGAATACGGTGTTGATTCAACGATGAATTTTTTCCAAAAAATATTTTCGCGAAATTTTTCGTAATCCTTCAAAACCCTGTAATATGAGCAAAAGAGCGAAGAAAATCTCTTCTAATGTGACTTGACCCACACTGAGAAAAAGAGTATAAATAAATCCAACATGATTCATCGATGAATCTAAGTGGCGAAGATTCCTCTCTTCCTCATTTCCCCGTCGAGAATCATCCTGCCCCTCGCCCCTCTCGGCAGCGACGCCGAGCGGAGCCCACCATCACAGCAGATGGCCACACCCCTTGTTCCTTGCACCGATCGAGGCAGCAATGAAGGCTTACAGCATCGAAGTCCACGCCAGTCCAGCGGGTTCACCCCTGGGCGATGGAAGTCTGGATTATCCAACCCGCACCGTTGAGTCGGCACTCACTATCGCGAAAGCCCGCCGCACCACCCCTTCACAGCCCATCACCATCTGGCTGCATGAAGGCACCTACCCACAAATTCGTCCCCTCGAACTTGCCGAGACGGACAGCTGCATCACCATCGCCGCCTATCGCACCGGCTCGCACACCGATTCCGTCACGCTGAGTGGCGGCAAGGAACTCACCGACTGGCACGTCGACTCACTTCACGGAACCACCGTGTGGGTCAGCGATCTACCCGAATCCGCCGGACGCACGCTCTACGTTGGAGGCGAGCGCATACCCCGTCCCCGGCTCCCACACAGCGGCTATTTCCGCGCCGTGTCACAACCGGGCCTCGACATGCAGGCCGATCTCAACGCCATGCTTTTCCAAGGTTCATCCGAGTTTGTCGTCTCCGCCGCTGACGTCGCTGAAATCACCTCGCCACAAGGCATCGAAGTCGTCATCCCACACTTCTGGATCCAAGAGCGGATGCCGCTGACCGCCATCGACGCGACCGACGCAACCGATGCGACCGACGCCGCGACCGACTCCAGCCCCGATCACATGCTCCTGCGCTCCTCCTACTCCTCGATGCTGTGTCTCAAAGACGGCGACAGCGACCGCATGAGCCGCTACTATCTCGACGGCGTCCCCCAGGCGCTCGGCGAATATCCGGGCGAATGGCTTGCAGATCAAGAAGGAAGCTTCGCCACGGAGTCCAAGCCGGACGGGTACGGCCATGCAGTGGCGTTTTACGTCCCACGCACCCACGATTCGCTCGAATCCTTCACGGCCACAATTCCGGTGACCGGCCAGCTCGTCTCGGCTCACGGAACTGAGAAGAAAGCCCCCGAAGAGCCCCTCCACGACGTGCGTTTCGACACCATACGCTTCGCCTACGCTGACTGGCATACCGCACCGAGCGCCACCCCTCCCTTCCACATGCGGGAGGATCCGTGGCTCGATCCGTCGGTGTCGTACGCGTCCGATCCCCAAGCGGCGTCGAGCGTGCCAGGTGTCATCGAATTCACGAATGCTCAGAACTGCGCCCTCACCAACTGCTCCATCGCTCATATCGACGGCTACGGAGTTGCGGTGCGTGACGGCTGCAGGGGAATCGTCGTATCCTCGTGTGAGTTTGACGACCTGGGGGCGGGAGCCGTGAGCTGTGGAGGCGCCGCCGATGCAAACGATCCCGGTTTCTGCAGCGACAACGAGATCAGCGACTGCTCAATCCGGCGCGGCGGACGCACCTACCCGCACTGTGTGGCCATTCTCCTGCGCCACACCGCCCACACTCGAGTGCTCTACAACGAGATCAGCGACTTCTATTCCTCCGCCATCGCGTGCGGCTGGCGATGGGACTACGGGCACAACGATTCGACCGATAACCTCATCGAGGGCAATCACCTCCACCACCTTGGAGGCGGGCAGCTCGATTGGTTTGGCGCCATTTATACCTTGGGCGTCAGCCCCGGAACCTGCGTGCGCAACAACCTCATCTACGACGTCACGGCGGCGAGTTTCGGAGGCTGGGGAATTCTCGCAGACCCTGCGACCTCCCACGTCACCTTCGAGGGCAACGTCATTCACGACGTGTCGAGCGAATGCTTCCACATCAAGAATGGACGGGGCAACATCGTGGCGAATAACCTCTTCGCACACGGCGGCTCAGGCCAATTCTCGCAGGCAATTCCAGAATCTCACTCCGCCGCCACCGTCGTGCACAATGTGTTCGTCGGGAACAATACCCCCGCCTACAGCGGTGCCCTTGGCTCGGCGGACGTCACCAGCTTTGCGATCCGCAGTGACGCCAACCTCATCTGGGACGACGCGGCGGGCTCCGAGGCCCTCACAGCAGCGGATCCCTCACCGTCGGGCGACTTCATCTCGCGTGACTCGCAGTGGCGGCAACGCGGCAACGACGTGCGTTCCGACGTCGCAAATCCACAGGTCCGTATCAACTCCGACGGATCCGTCGACTGCGACGCCTCCAGCCTGCTCGAACACGGCATCATCCCCTTCTTCCAAGGCACACAGGGACCCAGGGAGCATCGCCACCCCGAAGCCCTCTTCGACTCCACCACACCCATCACCGAGTGAAAGAAGCAACCCATGAAAATCACCGGATACAGAGAACTCACGACCATCCAAGACTGGGGTCATGCCATCGGAGACGTCAATGGCAGCATCGAGTCGGGCATCACCGAGGTTCCGATTCTGATCTTGGAGACTGACGAGGGCATCGAGGGCATTGGCCTCGGCCCTCACGACGGTGTCGACCAAGTGTTCCCCGCCATTGAGGGCGAGGATCCTCGCGCTGTCATGGCGCTCTACGACCGCATGATGGGCCAGGTGTTTAAGACCGGTCATCAGGGATCGGTCTTCGGAGCCATCGGCGTCATCGACATGGCCCTTTGGGATCTCAAGGCCAAGCTCGCCGACGAACCTGCGTGGCGCACCGTGGGAGCACGCGACCGCTTCGTCGCCGGCTACGCCTCCTGTTTGGACGCGCCCGTCCCCGACGACGATCTCGCCCCCATGTGGCAGCAGTGGGCGGACCGCGGCTTCACTGCGGTCAAGGTCAAGGGAGGTGCAGACGTCGATCACGACATTGACCGCATGCGCATCGCCAAGGAAGTCTTTTCACACGCACGTCCCTCACAGACCACCAAGCCCGCCATTTTCTACGATGTCAACGAATCGTGGAGCCCCGCCCACGCGGTATCCAGACTGCGTCGCATCGCACAGGCCGGCATCGACCTGACGTGGATCGAAGAACCCGCCCGGCGCTGGGACGCAACCGGCCTGAAGTTCGTTCGCGACCACGGCGGGACCGCAGTGGCGAGCGGAGAAAACCTCACCGGTCTCGAACAGTTCCTGCCCCTCGTTGAGGCGGGTTCACTCGACGTGGTGCAAACCGGAAGCTGCTGGGGCATCACCCACGCTCTCCGAGTCGGAATGCTCGCCTTCTCTCACAACCTCGCTTACAGCCCCGTGGGCTACAACGCGAACCCCGTCGCTGCCGCGGCGGCAGCACTACCCAACCACATGACCACCGAGATTCAATCGCTCACCCCACCGCTGGGAATCAGCGTTGATCAGAGCCTCGAGGACGGCGGCATCGTCCTTGGCGACACACCGGGTCTCGGATTCAGCATCGACGAGACGGCCATCGAAGCACATCGCCAATCCGCACCGTGGCGCACCCAGGCGGGTCCCCACGTTCGCCCGGCCTCCACCGGTTTTGCCCTCACCTTTGAGAAGTAGCTTCCCGCTCTTCCCGAACCACAACAACACAGCAGTCAATTGATAGCAAAGGAGCCATCATGCAGACACGACAACTTGGAAACACAGGACTCACCGTTCCGGTCTTGAGTCTGGGCGGCGCACCGCTCGGCTCACTCTACGGAGAGATCACGCAGGAGCAGGCCAACGAGACGATCAGAGTGGCGTTGGAAAACGGCATGAACATGATCGATTCCTCCCCCTGGTATTCCGAACCACACGGACAGCGCCGCTCCGAGACCACCATCGGACGGGCACTCAAGGGCATCGACCGCAGCGAGTACATCCTCACCACCAAGTGCGGCCGCTACATGCCCGGAGAATGGGACTTCTCCACCGAGCGCATCAAGCGCTCCATCCCTGAGAGCATGGAGAAGTTGGGCGTCGATCACATCGACGTGGTCCAGTGCCACGACATCGAAGAAGGCGACCTTGACCAGGTCATTAACGAGGCACTCCCCGTCTTGCGCGACTACAAAGAGCAGGGAATGATCGGCTTCATCGGCGTGACCGGATACAAGCTCGACGTGCTCGAGAAGGTCGCAGTCGAGCAGAATCTCGACACCATGATGAGCTACTGCAATTACAATCTGCAGGATCGCCGCCTTCTCGACACCTCGCGTCGCCTCAAGGAACACGGCATCGGCGTCTTCAACTGCTCGCCTCTGCACATGGGCGCGCTGACCACCAAGGGCGCACCGGATTGGCACCCCGCTCACCCCGAGGTTCTCGCCCTGGTCCCCCAGGTCGTCGAGGCCTGCAAGGAAGCCGGAACCACCATTGAACAGGTGGCTCTCGAGTTCTCGCTCAACAGCCCCGCGGATTCCGGCATCTCCACCACAGTCGTCGGCGGCGCAAATCCGAAGCACCTCCTCGGCGATATCGCGGCACTGGGAAAGACCCCGGATCCCGCCCTCATCAAGCGCATCGAAGACATCTTCGGTCCCTGGCTCAACGTCGGCTGGGACATGCCCGCACCCGCAGGCGCGAAGGAGTGACTTCGCATGTCCGATTCATTCTCTTCCACCGGCTCCTCTGAGCCTTCACATGCCTCCGTCTGCGTTCTGGGCAGCTACGCCGAGGCTCTGGTGATGACAGTTGAGCGCATCCCCAAGCCCGGAGAAACGCTGATGGGTCACAGCTACAGGCAGGAATACGGCGGTAAAGGCTCCGACATGGCGGTTCAGGCCGCACGTCTGGGAGCGGACGTCTCCTACGTCGGCGTGGTGGGCAACGACAGTTTCGGCCAGCGTTTCCGCGATCTCATGGAGACCGAAGGAGTCGACACCTCGGCGCTGCGCGTCACCGACGAGCACGCCACAGGGGTCGGCTTGATTCTCAAGGATGAGCAGGCCCGCAACGTCATCGCAGTCGACATGGGCGCCAACGAGCTTTTCGACGCCACGGACATCGATGCCGCAGGCGGCGTGATCGCTCAATCAGACGTGGTGCTCGCCCAACTTGAGATCCCGCTCACGACCGCACTCTATGGCATGAAAGTGGCACGCCGAGCGGGCAAGATCACGGTTTTAAACCCCGCACCCGCCGTGGACCTCACGCAGATGGACCTCAGCGACGTGGACTTCATCACGCCGAATGAGACCGAGGCCCGCGTCTGCGTGGGACTCGCCCCCGATTCCGAAGTGAGCGACGCGGATATCGCCCGCAGGCTTCAGGAGCGGGGCGCAAAAAACGTGGTGATCACACTCGGCGAGCGCGGCAGCGAATGCTTCCTGAGCAACGGTGACGTCATGCGCCTCCCCGCTTTCTGCATCAACGAGGTGGATTCAAACGGAGCCGGCGACAGTTTCAACGCCGCCTTCTGCGTCGGCCTCGCCGAGGGCCACAGCGTGGACTATGCACTGCGCTTCGCCTCGGCGACCTCCTCCCTGTGCTGCACACAGTGGGAGACCGTTCCCTCCTACCACGATCGCTCCGCTGTCGAGGACTTCCTCGCCTCGGCCACATTGCAGGCCTGAGCCGCGCACCGACTCGAAAGGATACGCATGAAAGCAGATACCATTCTCAACCCCGAACTCGCCCGAGGACTGGCAACGCTCGGCCACGGTGACATCGTTCTGGTCACCGACGCAGGGTTCCCCATTCCCAAAGACGCCACCGTCGTCAATCTCGGCCTTGTGCAGGGGACGGTCGACGTTCTGACCATTCTCAAAGTCTTGCGCAAGAACCTCTTCGTCGAGGAAGTGCGCTTTGCCCCCGAGGTCAAGACCGAGTACCCGGCGCTCTACGAGGAGTTCCAAGACATCTACACGGGTTCGGGCGCCGACTTCATCAAGGCCCCTCACGAAGAACTCATCGAGACGTGGGCCCCGAAGGCCAAGCTCGTCATCCGTTCGGGATCCTTCACGGCCTGGGCCAATCTCGCCCTCACCGCGGCCACCGACCCCTTCGCCTGGTACCGCGACGACGAGCCGGTCAACCCTCTCCCCCGCTACGTCGAACGACGCGAGCGCATTCGCGAGGGCGCCATCCCCGACTTCGAGGACTGAGCAGCTCTTCCCATCAACCACTATCTGTTGGCGAATCCGCCCCGCAGACTCGCCAAGATCCCGGAAATACCGGGACAATAAAAGGAGAAAAATGATCGACTTCAACGACAAGGCACAGGTAGCCAAGGCGATTCAGTACACGAACGTCAATCCCAACCTGACCCGAGACGAAGCAATCAAGCACATTGAAACCTGTGCAGAGTACGGTTTCGACGCCGCCATGATCGGCCCCAACTACTGCGCGCTGGCGAAAGACATCCTCGCAGGCACCGGAGTACGCGTCGCCACGACGCTCAACTTCCCTCAGGCCAACGACACGTTGCCAATGAAGATCGCGGCACTGCACGAGCTGGCCAAGACAGGAGCGGACGAGTTCGACTTCCCCCCGACCCCCGGATATCTGGTGGGCGGCGACATCGAGTCCTACACGATCGAGCTCAACACGATCGTGCGCATCGCCCATGAGGAGGGGATGAAGTGCAAGGCAATGCTCGAATTCGGCTTCCTCAACGACGAGCAGAAGGCCCAGGCCGCTCAAATTGCCACCGCCGCCGGGATCGACTGGATCAAGAATTCCTCCGGCTGGGGAGTCGGCGGATGCGCCGCAACCGTGGAGGATGTCAAGATCCTCGCCGCCAACACGCATCGCCCGACCCGCGTCAAGGTCTCCGGCAAGGTCAACTCCCTCGAGAAGATGAAGACCCTCTTCGAGGCCGGCGCTGAACTCGTCGGCACCTCCTCCGCCACTCAGATCGTAGACGGCCTCGTCGGCGACGAGAACGCCTATTAAACCTCCGAGCGACGGCTACCTGTAGAGATTCCCGCCGGATATGCTGAACTCCCTTGGTTCGGCGGGAATCTCTCTTCCCTCACCGGTTGAACGACAACGTGGTTGTGACTCCGGTCCCGCTGTAACAGCAGTATCCACCTCTCATTAAAGGACATCCCATGACAGCTCAAGACAACGACGTCGATGTTTCCGCTGCAACACCATTCACTGGTGAATCCGTGTCACCGTCAAGTGTGCCCGAGATTTCGGTAGACGCACACGGCAAGCCCGTTTACAACCTGAAGAAGGGGTTGTATCGCCGGCTCATCTGGACCATTTCCGGAAACTTCCTGTTCCTTCTCGCGCTCTATAACGCGGTTATCTCAGTCTTTCTTCCCAACCAAGTCGCCAACGTGGTGCAGGGCTCCGACTCCAACGCAAAGGTCGTAGCACTCGCCTCGATCATGACCATCTCCTCGTTTGTGACGGTCTTCGTGCAGCCGCTCACGGGAGCGCTTTCCGACCGCACAAAGTCGCGCTTCGGTATGAGGTCGCCCTACATCGTCGGAGGCGCCTTCGTCGGCGGCGCAGCGATCGCCATGCTCGCTCCGCAGAACACGATGGTGGGCATCGGCATCTGCTGGGTGATCGCCTCGGTGACGCTCAACATCATGAACGGCCCCCTCGCCACGATCCTCGCCGACCGAGTCGAGCCCGAGAAGCGAGGAACCGCTTCAGGCTTCATCGGCGCGGCGCAGACTGGCGGCGGAACCCTCGGCATTATCTTCGGCGGATGGATCGCCAACAAGAACCTGCCTTTGGGTTACCTCATCTTCGGCGTTGGCATCTTCTTGGTCTGCCTCGTCTTCTGCCTGCTCAACCGTGAGCCGTCCACTGTGAACATGGAGACCGAGCCTTTCAAGTGGGGCAAGTTCTTCAAGCAGTTCTGGATCAACCCGGCAAAGCACCCCGACTACGGTTGGGCCTTCGCTGGCCGCTTCCTCATGTACCTGGGCTATCAGGGCATCGTGGCGTATCAGCTCTACATCCTGCGCGATTACATCGGTCAGACTCCGGACGAGTCCAACGTGACCATCGGCATCATGTCGTCCATTCAGCTGGTGACGTTGATCGTGTCCTCCGTCATCTGCGGATACCTCTCCGATCGCTTCCAGGCCCGTAAGCCCTTCGTGTTTGTCTCCACCGTGATCATGGCCATCTCCTACTTTGTGCCGCTCATGTGGCCCTCCAAGATGTCCATGCTCATCATGGCCGGCGTGCTCGGCTTGGGCTACGGCTGCTACATGTCCATCGACATGGCACTCATGACCCAGGTTCTGCCCAACGACGGCAAGGATGCGGGCAAGGACATGGGCGTGCTCACCATCGCGACCAACCTCCCCCAGATGCTGGTCCAGCCGCTGGTCGCTGTGCTGCTCTCCCTGTTCGCGGGCAACTACGCAGTGCTCTTCATCGTCGCCATCATCCTGGTGGCGGGGTCCTCGCTCCTCGTGCTGCCGATCAAGTCCGTCAAGTGAGGAAGTTCTCATGAGCACCACCGCCACCGTCGATACTGTGAATATCGATACGGTAAATATCGATACTGTGAATATCATCGACACGCACTTCCACATCTGGGATCTCGCCAAGCAGCGCCTTCCCTGGTTGGACGAGTGTGACGCCGCGTTCCGCCGGACCTACAGCATGGACGACTACGTCGCGCAGTATGCCCGGTATGCCGAAGGCCTTGAGTCTTCGGGCTCGGGCGCAGGCTCGGGGCCGAGCGCAGGCTCTGAACCGGGATCTGGGCCGGCCAAGCGGATTAACTTCATGGGAGGCATCTACGTCGATGCCGATACGGACGATCCGTTATTGGAAGATCGTCTGCTCTATGAAAACAAGGATCCGCACCTGCTCGCAACCATGAATCGCGTGACGATAAGTCCGTACATGCGCATTCCGATCCGTGCCACGGGCGTGCGTGATCCTCTGCACACGGCGCAGTCTCCGGCCGGGCGGTGCCTCGAACCGTCGTTCATCGAGGGGTTGAGAGCATTGGCCGGCAAGAGCCTCATTTTCGAGAGCTGCAATCGGGCCGGCGAGCTCGAGGACCTCTACGATGCGCTCGTCCAGGTTCCACAGTTGACGGTGGTGCTCAACCATCTCGGAAACCCGGGTGAGCTGTCCACTGGGTATCTCCATGCGATGCGTAAGCTCGCCAGCCTGCCAAACCTGTACTGCAAGGTGTCCGGCTTCCCTACGTCCGACAGTGCCTTCGTCGAGGAGCTGCTCGACTTCGCGCAAGACACCTTCGCACCGGACCACCTGTTCTACGCATCAAATTGGCCCGTGGTGTCGCTGTACTCGAACTTTGCCGAGCACCTCGACATCCTGCTGGAGCGATTCGGCGACGATCCGGGTTTCTTCTGGAAGAATGCGGCCCGCGTGTATGGGATTGATGTCAGCTCGAAGGTGAAGTGAGGCGTTAAAACGGTCGGTGCCACCTTGTTCGTGGAGTTTTGACCGCTCAGTGCAGCTTTGCTGCCAGTGAGCGGTCAAAACTCCACGAACAAACTCTTTGCATGCAACACCGACACGGTTAGCGCCCCATTCGCCAGATCGAACAAAGTGTGGCATACTAGAAAAGTTGCTTTTGCAACTGGTGAAGTGTCCGAGCGGTCTAAGGAGCACGCCTCGAAAGCGTGTGAGGAGCAATCCTCCGAGAGTTCGAATCTCTCCTTCACCGCTATTAAAATCCTCCGGCCTCTTGGTTCGGAGGATTTTTCGTTCGGAGGCCTTCTGCCTCCAGCACCAGTGGAAACCACTAGCACGAACACCTACCTCAGCCCGCCGGCAGCGTCCGCTTCGCTCGTATCAACTGCGCGCGGGAGGCGAGCTCACTATCGTCGGGATACGCCACGTGCTCGAGCGTAAGTCCCTGCGCGCCAATCGGGCCTGCCGAGCCTTCCCGCACGGGATGTGCCAATTTCTCGGCGAACCAATCAAGTGATTTCTTCCCCAGGCCAACCTGAACCTGCGCACCCACCAGAGACCTCACCATGTTGTGGGCGAAAGCGTCGGCGACGATGGTAAATTCGAGCGTCCCAGCGCCCACGGCAAGCGCACCGTACGAATCCTCAACACCATGGCTAGCATCACCATGACCATCACCATGGCCACCGCTATGAGCACGCTCAGCAACCACCGGCACGCGCCTCCACCGCGCCACCTTCACCTCACGAATCGTCGTGCCACCGGGATTGGGCGTCGCAAACGATCCAAAGTCCTGCAGCCCCACCACCATCTGCGCGGCGGCAGCGAGCGAGTCCTCGTCCAAGGCCGTCTTCACGGGCAATACGAAATGGCGCGTGCGAGGGTCTCGATAGCGCCAGTCGTCGCAGATACGGTAGATGTAGGTCCGCTCCAGCGCAGAGAACCGAGCGTCAAATCCGAGGGGCGCGGGCTTGAGGGCGAGAAGGGCGATGTCGTCAGGCACGACGTGGCGAAGACGATGCAGCAACGCCTGCGGAGGTTCAACGTCGGTGAGGTGCCCCACGGCGCGCGAAATAACCTCCGGCTCGATGTCCACGTGGCACACCTGGTGACGCGCATGAACGCCCGTATCGGTCCGTCCAGCGACCGTGAGGCGGATTTGCGAGTCCTCGCCGGTAAGTCTGAGGATGCGGCTCAGAGAGTCCTCCATGACCCCCTGAACGGTCCTGAGACCTGGTTGCTTGGCCCAGCCGTGAAAATGCGTGCCGTCATAGCCCAAATCGATTCGTAGCCTCATCACCCTCGCATTCTCTCACACGTCAGCGGACACACCCCGGCTGACGTCACCACATACACGCACCCGCACATACACGCCCGCACATACAAAGAGAGGGACCGGCGGTGACCGATCCCTCTCACAAGACTCCCCCAACCCTCAGGTTGGGACCGCCCGTTTGCTCAGACTACTTCTCCGACTTTGCGGCTTCGTCAGCGACGTCTGCATCCTCAGCGGCCTCATCGGCTGCCGATTCGGCTTCCTTGGCGTCCTTCTCGAGGTCCACAGCGGCCTTGTCGGCCTCTGCGACGTCGGCGGAATCGTCAACGTTAGCCTCAACGGCCTCGTTGACGGCATCCTGTGCGGCACCCTCAGTCTCAGCAGCCGTGACAGCTGCGTCGACGGCAGTGGCATCGTCCTTTGCAGCAACCTTAGTTGCGGACTCCGCTTCCTTGACGACGGCCTTCTTCGCCGACACGGGCTCGGTGACGAGCTCGATGATGGCGCGAGGAGCATTGTCTCCACCACGGGCAGCGATCTTGATGATGCGGGTGTAACCGCCCTCACGCTGCTTCATGGTCTCGGCGATGCTCGTGAAGAGCTGGTGCACGACGGCCTTGTTGCGGATGACGCGCATCACGCGACGACGGGAGTGCAGATCTCCACGCTTTGCAAGCGTGATGAGGCGCTCCGCCAAGGGACGCAGACGCTTCGCCTTGGCGAGGGTCGTGGTGATGTGTCCATTCTGGTACAGGCTTGTAGCCATGTTGGCCAGCATCAGACGCTCATGTGCCGGGCTGGAAGCGAGATGCGCTCCATGCTTTGGTCTTGGCATTATTTCTCCTTATGGCTCCCACATGGGAGGGCATACGCCCAACGTCCATGCAGAAGCATCAGTTCGAGGGACCTCTTCGGTTCACCCGAGACGAGATTTACTCGTCTTCAGGCGTGAAGAAGGTGCCTCCCTCGAGATTTGTTGTGTCGAAGCCGAGCGGCGAAGCCTTGAGAGACAGCCCCATGGTCTGGAGCTTCTCCTTCACCTCGTCGATTGACTTCATACCGAAATTGCGAATATCGAGCAGATCCTGCTCCGTGCGAGACACCAACTCGCCCACGGTGTGGATCCCCTCGCGCTTGAGGCAGTTGTATGAACGCTGCGTCAAACTGAGATCCTCGATCGGGACTGCGAGTTCGGGGTTCGACTCCTGTACAACTGGAGCCGGGCCGACTTCGATGCCCTCCGCCTGCGTGTTGAGCTCTCGTGCGAGTCCGAACAGCTCCACCAGGGTGGAACCTGCAGAAGCAACGGCATCACGCGGGGTGATAGCTTCCTTCGTCTCAACATCGAGAATCAAACGGTCAAAATCGGTGCGCTGCTCGACGCGAGTTGCCTCGACCTTATAGCTCACCTTGAGAACCGGCGAATAGATGGAATCGACCGGAATGCGACCGATCTCTTGACCGTCCTGCTTGTTCTGCTGGGCGGACACGTAACCGCGGCCACGCTCGACAGTGAACTCGATTTCGAGCTCGCCGTCCTCTGCGAGGGTTGCGATGTGGAGGTCGGGGTTTGAAATGACGACTCCTGCCGGCGGCGTGATGTCTCCAGCCTTGGCTTCGCCCTCTCCGTTCTTTCGCAGGTACATGACGACTGGCTCGTCGTATTCGCTGGTGAGAACGATTCCCTTGATGTTGAGAAGAATCTCAGTGACGTCTTCCTTCACGCCGGGAAGCGTGGTGAACTCGTGGAGTGCACCGGAAATACGCACCGAGGTCACTGCGGCACCGGGAATGGAGCTGAGCAGAGTACGGCGCAGCGAGTTTCCAATGGTGTAACCAAATCCCGGCTCCAGCGGCTCAATAGTGAAACGTGAGCGCTGGGGAGTAAGTACTTCTTCAGTCAGTGTCGGACGCTGTGCAATAAGCACTTTTTTATCCTTTCAGCTCAAGCCGATCGTGCACAACCGGCTCGTGCGGGTGGATGATGTGGGAATTACCGTGCGTCAGACGCGGCGGCGCTTGGGAGGACGGACACCATTGTGTGCCTGTGGCGTCACATCAGAGATGGAGCCAACCTCGAGGCCTGCGGACTGCAGGGAACGGATTGCGGTTTCGCGTCCGGAACCCGGGCCCTTCACGAAGACATCAACCTTCTTGACGCCGTGCTCCATCGCCTTACGAGCGGCAGCCTCAGCGGCCATACCTGCGGCGAAAGGAGTTGACTTGCGGGAACCCTTGAAACCGACATCGCCACCAGAAGCCCATGCCAGCACAGCGCCGGACGGATCGGTGATCGAGATGATCGTGTTGTTGAATGTTGACTTGATATGCGCCTGTCCCATCGGCACGGACTTACGAGCCCTGCGTCGTGGCTTGCGCACTGCTTGCTTAGCAGCAGCCATTTACCCTCATTTCCTAGGAATTTAAGAATGCTGTGACAAATTGATCGTCACGACTACTTGGTGGCCTTCTTCTTTCCGGCGACCGTACGCTTCGGGCCCTTGCGGGTACGTGCGTTGGTCTTGGTGCGCTGTCCGCGTACCGGAAGATGCCTGCGGTGGCGAATGCCCTGATAGCAGTTGATCTGAATCTTACGACGAATGTCAGCTTCAACCTCACGACGGAGGTCGCCCTCGATCTTGTAATTACCTTCGAGGTAATCACGCAGGGTGATGAGCTGTTCATCTGTCAGATCCTTTGCACGGATATCAGGATCGATACCTGTCGCTGCAAGGGTTTCCTTCGCGCGCGTGCGGCCAACACCGAAGATGTAGGTGAGGGCAATTTCGATGCGCTTCTCATTGGGGATGTCGACTCCGGCAAGACGTGCCATTGCGATTCCTTCTGTTCATCGGAGGTTGTGCGCCGAATCGTCCGTTCCCGGCCCAGGCCTCCGCACCTGGGGTTCAGCTTTCGCTGTGATTCAGCACCTATCTTTATTTTTACCGCTGTGGTCCGCTCTCAGCCCTGGCGCTGCTTGTGCCTGGGGTTAGTGCAAATCACCATGACGCGGCCGTGACGACGGATGACACGGCAATGCTCGCAGATCCGCTTCACACTTGGCTTAACCTTCATGGTTTTCCTTTACTCGTAACTACTACTTGTAACGGTACGTAATTCGACCACGGGTCAAATCGTACGGGCTCATCTCAAGCACAACGCGGTCCTGAGGCAGAATGCGAATGTAGTTCTTCCGCATCTTGCCGGAGATGGTTGCGAGAACGATGTGCTTGTTTTCCAGTTCGACTCGGAACATCGCATTCGGCAACGCCTCAACGACTTGTCCCTCGACTTCAATCACACCATCTTTTGCCATAAGCCACGTAATCCCATCCGTGAGTCCTGCTGTGTCTCACTTTAAGACACACCAACTATGCAATATAACACAACTGCGCCCGACGTGCAACAGCACGGGGCGCAGTAGGTCGTATTGACGAATTTCAGGCGGTCTTCGCGTCGAGCTTGTCAAAGATTGATTGAGCAATCTCCTCGATGTCTCCAACACCGTTCACCGTCACGAGCAGTCCCCTCTCCTCGTATGCCTTGAGCAGCGGAGCGGTTTCCTTCTCGTAAACGTCGAGGCGCTTGGCGATGACCTCTGGGGTATCGTCGGAGCGGCCCTCAATCTCGGCGCGCTTCTTCATGCGCTCGAGCAGGATGCCACGCTCTGCGTCGAGAGCGACCACCGCGTCAAGCGGAGTCCCAAGCTTGCTGAGAATCGCATCGAGAGCCTCCACCTGAGAGGCGTTGCGCGGGTATCCATCGAGAATCCAGCCCGTGGAAGCGTCATCCTTGGCGAGGCGATCCTCGACGATGCGGTTGGTCAGCTCGTCGGGAACGAGTTCGCCCTTCTCGATGTAGGCTCCGGCCTCCTTGCCGAGCTCGGTCTTGTTCTTTAAGTTGTAGCGGAAGATGTCACCGGTCGAGATCGCGGGAATCGAATAGTGCTCCGACAGCTGCGCCGCCTGAGTGCCCTTGCCAACTCCTTGAGGTCCCATAATCAGCAATCGCATGTTTGCCATCCTTGTCAATTGATGCGAGGTTTGTGGGTTCGTACTGCTTACAAACGACGAACGGCGCCACAGGGCGCCGTTCATGGACTTACTACCGTCAGTCGGTGAGGAATCCGTTGTACTGGAATTGCTCCACCTTTGCCGCGGCCTGGCGCAATGTGTCAAGACCAACACCGGCGATAATCAGAATGGTGGTGCCTCCGAAGGGAAGCTTGCTGGACAGCTGGAGCGCCATGATCAGCACGGTAGGAATCAACGCCACGAAGAGCAAGTAAACAGCGCCCACCGTGTTGAGTCGGTTCATCACGTAATTCAGATACTGGCTCGTGGCCCTACCCGCACGGATGCCGGGAATGAAGCCACCATATTGCTTCATGTCGTCCGCCGTGTCGTCAGGGTTGAAGGTAATCGACGTGTAGAAGAAGGTGAAGAATACGATCATCACCGAGTACAGGACGATGTACCACACCGAGGTGGTGTTTGCCAGATTGGTGTTGACCCACGACACCCAGCTCTGCTTCGAATTACCAAACTGCGCGATAAGCGTGGGAATGGCGAGAATCGACGATGCGAAGATGGGGGGAATAACGCCCGACATGTTGATCTTGAGCGGGATATAGGTGGAAGTGCCACCGTACATCTTGCGACCGATCATGCGGCGCGTATATTGCACTGGGATACGACGCTGAGACTGTTCGACGAACACGACGAAGATCGTGATGACGATCAGTACCGCAACGACGATGCCGAACTTGACCCAGCTGCTGGACGTACCAATTTGCCACAGCTGCGGAAGGAAGCCCGAGCAGATGGAGAGAAAGATCAAGACCGACATGCCCTGGCCGATGCCCTTGTCCGTCACGAGCTCAGCCATCCACATGATCAAACCTGTAGCACCTGTCATGATGATGACCATGATGGCGAGGTTGAGCACGGAACCGTCTGGCACAACAGAAGACTTGCACGAGTAGTTGAAGAGCGCTCCGGAACGAGCGGTCACCAGAATTGTCGTGGACTGCAGGATTGCGAGACCGATAGTCAGGTAACGGGTGTACTCAGTGAGCTTCGCCTCACCCGACTGGCCCTCTTTGTGCAACGCCTCGAATCGAGGGATGACCACGCGCAGCAGCTGGATCACAATGGACGCCGTGATGTACGGCATGATGCCCAATGCGAAGATCGACAGCTGCAGCAAGGCGCCACCTGAGAACAGGTTGACGAGTCCTACGAAGTCCTCTTGGCTTGACGCTGAGACGCACTCCTGCACGGCTTTGTAGTCCACACCCGGCGTTGGGATGAACGAACCGATGCGATAAATAATAATGATGCCGAAGGTAAAGAGAATCTTGTTTCTCAATTCCTTCGTACGAAAGGCTTGGATGAGCGTCCTCAAAACGGCTCCTCTCCTATCTTTCCCGGGTCTCCGAGGTCAAACATACTGAGCATAGCAAAACCCTCACCCATTGTGATGCAATGGGGAGGGTTTTGCGCTCAAATTGGTCGAACTATCCCCGAACTGATCAGTCCTCGGAAATTGTTCCGCCCGCCTGCTCCACCTTGGTGCGAGCAGATGCAGAAGCCTTGACTCCCTTGAGTGTGAAGGCGACCTTCACCTCTCCGGTGCCGAGGATCTTAACGGGATATCCTTCACGAACCGCACCCTTGGTGATGAGATCAGCGACGCTGACCTCTCCACCCTTGGGGAACAATTCGGCGAGATCGTTAAGGTTGACGACCTGGAACTCCTTCTTGAAGGGGCTGCGGAAGCCGCGAAGCTTCGGCAGACGCATGTACAGCGGAAGCTGTCCACCTTCGAAGCCCGGACGCACCTGATAGCGTGCTCCCGTGCCCTTTGTGCCGCGGCCCGAGGTCTTACCCTTGGAGCCTTCACCACGACCCACGCGGGTCTTGGTCTTCTTAGCACCCGGAGCCGGACGCAGATCGTGCATCTGCAAGATCTCGACGTCCTTTTCTTCCTTCTTGGTTGCTGCCATGATCAGTCAGCCTCCTCTACCGTGACAAGGTGGCGGACCGCATTTGCCATTCCGCGGTAGACAGGTGTGTCTTCACGGACGACGCTCTGATTGATCTTGTGCAGACCAAGCGAATGGACGTTGCTCTTCTGAGCAGCAGTCGCGCCAACCAGACCCTTATTCAAAGTGATCTTGATGTTCTTTGCTTTTTTCTTAGCAGGCATCACTCACCATCTTTCTTCTGGGCGGCTTTGGCCTGTGCATCCTCGCGTGCCTTCTTCTCGTCGGCGAGGCCCTCTGCACGTGCACGAAGCAACTGAGCAGGAGCGACATCTTCGAGAGTCAGACCACGACGAACTGCGACCTCTTCAGGCTCTTCGAGCATCTTGAGTGCAGCGACCGTAGCGTTGACGATGTTGATCGCGTTGGACGAGCCCATGGACTTGCTGAGAATGTCGGTGATGCCGGCGCACTCGAGAACGGCGCGCACGGGGCCACCGGCGATAACGCCAGTTCCAGGAGCTGCAGGGCGAAGCAGCACGGTACCCGCGGCATCGTGACCGATGACGGGGTGAGTCACAGTTCCGCGAATGCGCGGGACAGTGAACATGTGCTTCTTGGCGTCGAGCTGGCCCTTGGCAATTGCTGCCGGGACCTCGCGGGACTTACCATAGCCAACTCCGACAGTTCCCTTGCCGTCACCGACGACAACGAGTGCTGCGAAGCTGAACGTACGACCGCCCTTGTGAACCTTGGCGACGCGGTTGATGGTAACAACGCGGTCAAGGAGCTCGTCACGGTTCTCGT
Organism: Bifidobacteriaceae bacterium; assembly: GCA_022649925.1. Classification (GTDB taxonomy): domain Bacteria; phylum Actinomycetota; class Actinomycetes; order Actinomycetales; family Bifidobacteriaceae; genus JALCQC01. The sequence goes on from JALCOX010000009.1 coordinate 40,082, forward strand.
CACGATCGCGACGGGAGCGGCGCTCCGAACGGCGTCCGCGGCCACCGCTGTTGCGGCGGTCCTTACGCTCGTCGTTACCCGCGGCTGCCGTGGTCTTCTGGGAATCTTCAGCCACTTGTGTTTCCTTAGTTTCTTGAGTATCGCTCACAGCTGCAGCCCTCCTTCACGAGCGCCGTCCGCAACTGCTGCGACGCGGCCGTGGTACTGATAGCCACCGCGGTC
>JALCOX010000010.1 GCA_022649925.1 Bifidobacteriaceae bacterium
CATGAATCTCACGACTATCGGTCGTCAACTCTCCCGTTTGCCCATCGACGTGCGCCTGGGCCGCATGATCGTCGAAGCCCACCGTGCCGCCGACGAAAACACTCTGGCCTGCATCCTCGTCATCGTCTCCTTCCTCAGCCTTCAGGACCCCCGCGAGCGCCCCGAGGAGAAGCGCGACGAGGCGGACACTCTCCACCGGCGCTACGTCGACGAATCCTCGGACTTTCTCACGATTCTCAATCTGTGGGACGCGCTCTTCCAAGCGGACGGAACCCTCAGCAACTCCGCGCTCCGCCGCCGCTGCCAAGCCGAGTTCATCAACTATTTGCGCGTGCGCCAATGGCATGACCTCTACGGCCAACTTCGGCAGATGTGCCGGGAGTTGCGATTTAAAGTGGGAACCCCCGAACCGGGTTCACGCCAAGATCTCGCTGTGCGCCAACTACCCGCAAAGCAACAGGCGGCGCATTCGCTCATCGCCTCGTGGGACAGCGAGTCGATTCATCGCACCATGATGGCCGGACTCCTCTCCAACCTCGGCATGCAGGTGGTGCGCGAGCCGAAGGCCTCAGATTTCGCCGGATTGAGCGGACCTGCGCGCGCCAAGGCGATCAAGCGCGCCAAGAAAACCTCTCGAAATGATTATCAAGGCGCCCGCGGCACGCATTTTGCCATCTTCCCCGCATCCGGAGTGGCCAAAGCAACTCCCCCATGGATCATGGCGACCGATCTCATGGAAACGTCGCGCCTGTGGGCGCGCATGGCCGCCGCGATCGAACCGACCTGGGCCGAGAAGCTCGCCCGAGGACTCACCAAGACCGTGTATTCAGAGCCACACTGGTCGGCCGCACGTGGATCCGCTGTGGCCAACGAGAAGGTGCTGCTCTACGGTCTGCCAATTGTTGCGGAGCGCCCGGTGCAATGGGGACGCATCAGCCCTGTACAGGCACGTGAATTCCTCATCCGCCAGGGTCTGGTCGAGGGTGAAATTCACCAGCGTTTCAGCCATGACGAGTTCATTGAGGCGAACCGCAGCAAGCTCGAGGAATCACAAGAGGACACCAAGCGGACACGGCATGTCAGCGAAGCAGTCAACGACGAGGATCTCTTCCAGTTTTACGACGCTGTTATCCCCGCAGAGGCTACCTCACTCGCGGCGCTCGCCAACTGGTGGAAGAAGCATCGCGATGAGAATTCCGCCCTGTTCGACTTCGACCCAGATTCCATTCAGCGCATCGCTGAAGCCGATCACGCCAGCCTTGATGACTACCCCAGCGAGTGGAAGACGCACGGGACGGACGGTTCGGACATCGATCTCAAGCTCACCTACCTCTACGAGCCAGGAGATACGGACGACGGCATCACCGTTCACGTGCCGCTCAAATACCTCATGAGACTCAAGCCCGCCGAATTCACGTGGCTCGTTCCCGGTTTCCGCGACGAGCTGGTCCTCGGAATCATCCGCTCTCTTCCCAAGGCCCTGCGCGTTCAGTTCGTTCCGGCACCCGACACCGCTGCGCAAATCGGGGAGTGGATTGACGCCCATGCGGCGACAATTCCCGGCATCGAACGGACGGGGAACGAGTCGGAGGAAAGTGCGTCCGGCGACTCCTTCTGGGAAATCTTTATGCAGGCCGCCATCGCCACCCGCGGCGCTCAGCTGCACCCCGACCTCTTTGACTCCAAGCAACTGAGTCGCCTGCCCGATCACCTCCGGGTCACCTTCAGCGTGGAGGAGCCGCAGAAGGGCGGCCATCACTCACGCCATGGAAGAAAACCCGCGCACGGTAGCACTACTCACGACAACGTCCTCGCGAAGTCGAAGTCGCTCGTCGAGTTGCAGAACCAGCTGGAAGACAGGGCCGTCGCTGCAGCGCGGTCTTCGGTGAGCAAGAAGGCCAAAGCCGCACGGGAGAACGGTAATCCTCTGAAGTCGGCAACGCTACTGCATCAGGCGGGCGCAACGTCGCAGTCGCGCGACGAAATGCTCTGGAATGTGGCATACGACCGACTCAAACTACCTGCGGCGCGCGTTTCGTCGCGCTGGCTGAGTCGAGAGGCGCTGGTGCTGGCCGGCGCGCCTTACAAGGACAAGTCCGCGCTCATCGCTGATCTGCAAATGGCGGCAGTGAAGAGACTCATGCCCACCATCGACACTCTGGAGCACGACTCCGACCTTGAGCAGGTGTGTGCACAGAGCGAGGACGCATTTGAGGATACCGTCTACGCCGTCGCCAAGGATGTGATCGCGACGCTCGCTGCATACGGCGAGGCGGAGAACGAGGTGTCGGGTACCGCGCAGCTTCCCTTGCTGGCGGTGCTGCAATCGATTCGCGAGCACCTCTCCACCTTGGTGTACCCGGGATTCATCGCGGCCGTTCCGCCCTCCGTACTTCCTCAGCTGCCTCGCTACATCTCCGCTGATGAAGTCCGGCTGCGCAAGGCGAAGGCCGACAAGACTCGCGACGTGAAGTGGGCGTGGGAGGCGCACGAAGCGCAGCAGGTCGTCGACGCCGCCAAAGCTCAACTCGATAACCTCCCGACCGGCCCCGCTCATGACGCTTTGCGCAAGCGTGTTTCTCAGATGCGGTGGATGTACGAGGAATTCCTCGTGTCCCTCTGGGCGCAGGAGCTCGGGACGCAATACCCCGCGAGCCTGCAGCGGCTCAAGAAACTCGCGGAGGGATAGACGGGGTCTCAATGAACACTGTTCCTGGATCGTGACCTCTTTTTCGGATCGTGACCTCAATTCTTGGATCGTGACCTCCCAAAATGGCCATTCTTGGAGGTCACGATCCAAAAATAAGGTGCACGATTCCCGGACGTCATCACCACCATTCCAGGAAGAGCAGAGCGACGAAAGGCAGACACGCAAAAGGGACCTTGAGAATAAATCTCAAAGCCCCTCGAACATCTCAAAAAACTGGTGCCTACAGCCGTGGCAAATAGTGCAGCAACTCGTACGGAGTGACTTGAAGACGATAGTCGTCCCACTCCTGGCGCTTGTTGCGCAAGAAGTAACTGAAAACATGCTCGCCGAGAACGTCCGCCACAAAGTCGGACTTCTCCATGATCTGCAGTGCAGAGTCGAGCGAATCCGGGAGGGGCTTAATGCCCATCGCCTGACGCTCGGCGTCGGTGAGCTCCCACACGTCATCACTGGTGGGCTCTTCCAGTTCGAGCTGGCGTTCAACGCCGTCGAGCCCTGCAGCGAGCAACAGCGAGTATGCGAGGTAAGGATTGACGACTGGGTCGAGGGCGCGGAACTCCATGCGCGCGGAATTGTCCTTGCCGGGCTTGTACTGCGGAATGCGCAGCAGCGCGGAACGATTGTTGTGACCCCAGCACACGTAGCTGGGAGCCTCTGCCCCACCCCACAAGCGCTTGTAAGAGTTCACGTACTGGTTGGTCACCGCCGTGATCTCGGCCGCGTGATCGAGAATTCCCGCAGCGAACTGGCGTGCGGTCTGGCTCATGTTGAACTCTTCGCCGGCCTCATAGAAGGCGTTTGCATCTCCCTCGAACAGGCTCAAGTGCGTGTGCATGCCGGAGCCGGGTTCGTTGGAGAGCGGCTTGGGCATGAAGCTCGCCTGGATGCCCCGCTCGAGACTGATTTCCTTGACGACCGTCCGGAACGTCATGATGTTGTCGGCGGTGGTGAGCGCATCCGCATAACGAAGATCGATTTCGTTCTGCCCTGGCCCGGCCTCGTGGTGAGAATACTCGACAGAGATTCCCATCTGCTCAAGCATGTTGACTGACGCCCGACGGAAATCCATGCCCGAGCTGCGCGGAACATGGTCAAAATAGCCGCCATGATCAATAGGAACGGGGGGTTGAGAGTAGTCGGACTGCTGCTCGAAGAGGTAGAACTCAATCTCCGGGTGCACGTAGAAGGTGAAGCCCTTCTCCTTGGCCTTGGCCAGTGTGCGCTTCATGATGTATCGCGGATCGCCAAGCGAGGGCTGGCCGTCGGGAGTCAAAACATCGCAGAACATGCGCGCGGTTCCCTGCGGGCCTCCTCGCCACGGCAGCATTTGGAAGGTCGAAGGATCCGGCTTCACGATCATGTCGTCCTCCGACACGCGCGTGAGCCCTTCAATGGAGGAACCATCGAAGCCCAAGCCCTCCTCGAATGCTGCTTCCAACTCCGCCGGAGCAATCGCCACCGACTTCAACATTCCCAACACATCGGTGAACCAGAGACGAATGAAACGAACGTCGCGTTCCTCTACAGTGCGCAACGCAAATTCTTGCTGCCTATCCATGTGCCCCATCCTCTCACGAAAATATTTCAACCATGAGCCCTCTTACAGCGATCTTCCGCTTTCTGCGCCGCAATCCGGGCTTGCGCTCACTCAAGTCTATCTGAGCATCGACACCCTGTCTGTAAAGTTTCGATGACCGAACCGACCGAACTTGACCGAACCGACCGCAAACCGTCAGTGCGCGACCTCAAGCGCCTCCTGCAGCGTGAAGGCGCGCGCGTAGAGCGACTTGCCCAGAATGGCGGCGTCGACCCCCTGCCCCGTCAGCTTGCGGATTGCGCGGAGATCGTCCAACGAAGAAATGCCACCCGAAGCGGTGACCTTAGCGGAAGTGCGCGCCGCCACCTCGGAAAGCAGCTCAAGATTCGGCCCCGACATCATGCCGTCGCGCGCGACATCGGTGACCACGTACCGAGAGCAACCCACCTTGTTGAGAAACTCAAGCGTCTCGAAAAGCTCTCCACCCTCCTTGACCCAGCCGCGAGCTGCGAGAGTGTGACCCCGAACGTCGAGGCCAACGGCGACCTTATCCCCATACTTGGTGATGGCAGAGGCCGTCCAATCCGGGTCTTCCAAAGCCGCGGTGCCGATGTTGACGCGACTTGCGCCGGAGTCGAGAGCAGCGTCGAGCGAGTCATCGTCGCGAATGCCGCCGGAGAGCTCGATGTGCACCATGTCGCCCAGGCGCTGGGTGATCTCACGCAAGACGTGACGGTTGTCGCCGGTTCCAAAGGCGGCGTCGAGATCGACGAGGTGGATCCAGCTGGCACCGGCATCCGCCCAGGCGTAAGCCGCCTCCATAGGACTGCCGTAACTGGTTTCTGAACCGGAGGCACCCTGCTTGAGGCGCACGGCCTGCCCGCCACGCACGTCAACGGCGGGAAGAAGTGTCAAAGGGGTGGTTTCAGTCATGGAGGACTCCTATCCAATTGCGCAAGAGGCGCTGTCCGGCTTGTGCTGATTTCTCTGGGTGAAACTGGGTTCCAAACAGGGCGCCATGCTCGAAGGCGGCCACAAAACGGGAACGACCGTAGTCGCACCAGGTGAGTCGATTGGGCTGTGAGGCGGTTGCGTTGTCCGCGTCACCTCGCGCAGATTCGTGTGGGTGTGTCACCGCATAAGAGTGCACGAAGTAGAAGCGCTCATCCTCAACTCCCTGGAACAGCGTGGACTCAGGTGCGGCTTCGACGGTGTTCCAGCCCATGTGCGGCACGATGTCGGCATCGAGTTTCTCGACGGTTCCTCCCGCATACCCCAGGCCGTCTGAATGCTCCCCACCTTCGACTCCCTGCTCAAACATCACCTGAAGCCCGACGCACACTCCCAGAACGGGGCGCGATTTGCGGAGTCGGTCGCGGATGACGCGATCTCCACCCACGGATATCAAGCCTTCCACACACGCCTTGAAGGCCCCTACCCCAGGCACGACGAGACCGTCCGCCTCGAGCGCCTGACGGTAGTCGGAGGTCAGTGTGACATCGGCGCCAACCTCTTGCAGCGCCCGCACCATAGAGCGCACGTTTCCAAAGCCATAGTCAAAAACCACGAGGTTTGTCATGCGATTCCTTACTCGACGATACCCGTCGTTCCACCGTTTTCACCCGGACGGAACTTCGTGTGGGACGCGATAACCTTCAGGGCCTCTCCCCTGGTCATCTCACCGGAGTCAACGATGGTGAGGCCGCTCGTCTTGAGTCCCGCCAGATCTGTGCTGCCAATCATGTAGTCCTCAACGAACTCGGCCACGTTCATGAACAGCAACGGGGGTGCGAAATCGGACCCTTGCTCGCCGTTGATCCACAGCTTCGCCTCGAGCTTGTCCGCACGGTTCACGGCGAGAACTACGCTCAGGCCCGAGATCACAGTCGTCAAGTCTTTCGCGGCCCCCTCCGGTGAGGAGCCTTCCAAATCCTTGAGCACCGCCACGGCCCCCTGAGTTGCACCGATGCAATAGGCCGATACACCCGCGAGAACGCAGAACGCCGAGAGTAGCTCTGGCTGCTGAAGTGGCGTGATCAACACGGCAGCTTTGGCCTTGTTGCCCAGAATCCCCTCGAGCTCGGATTCAAAGGGGTCGACGTCCTTGAGCTCATCGGCTTCAAACCCGTCGAGATCCTTGAAATCCTCCTCATAGCCCGCCAAGGCTTTGGCGATGTCTTGATCGCTGAGGTTGTCAGAATTATTCGGCCCCTCGCCAGACCCGTTCTCCGACTTCTTCTCCGACGATTCGTCGCTCACAGTGCACCCTTCGTGCTCGGAATGCCACTGACGCGGGGGTCGAGCTCCACTGCGTAGCGCAGCGCCCGCGCGAGGGCCTTAAATTCGGCTTCCGCGATGTGATGGGGATCCCTGCCGGCGAGAACTGTCATGTGCAGGCACATCTCGGCGTGGAAGGCGATGGATTCCATCACGTGGCGCACCAATGAACCGGTGAAATGACCGCCGATCATCGCATACTCGAAGCCCTCAGGCTCTCCCGTGCACACCGCATAGGGGCGCCCCGAAACATCGACGACGGCCGTGGCGAGAGCCTCGTCCAAAGGAACGGTGGCATCGGCAAAGCGAACGAGGTGCGCCTTGTCTCCCAACGCCTGCTTGAGCGCCTCGCCGAAGACGATGGCGACGTCCTCGACCGTGTGGTGCACGTCGATGTCCGTGTCGCCGTGAGCCTTGATGTCGAGGTCGATGAGCGAGTGCTTACCGAGCGCCGTCATCATGTGGTCATAGAAGGGCACCGAAGTGTCGATGTTCGTCTTACCAGTCCCGTCGAGGTTGAGACTGAGCTCAACGCTCGACTCAGATGTCGTTCTCTTAATGGTCGCAGTGCGTGTCATAATCCTCCGTCTTAGCATCTCGGCATATCGCGTCTATCGGGACTCTACCTCACGCAGTACCTCGGATAGCCCAGTGCGAAATGCTGTCATCTCGTCATCGGTTCCCATACAGACTCGCAGCCAACCCTGAGGCCCGACGACGCGGATGAGAATTCCACGGTCCAAGAGCCCCTGGAAAATCGCCTCGCGATCGTCGAAAACGCCTCCGAAGAGCAGGAAGTTCGACTGGGACTCCGCCACCTTCAGCGGTTCACCCTTGTACGTCTGCCGCTCGAGCCACTGCGCGGTCTCATTGCGCGTTTCACGCAGGTGTGACACCTGCGCCAACTGGAGATCTGCGTGGTCGAGGGCCGCCATGGCCGCCGCTTGGGTGATGGCGCTGAGGTGGTAGGGCATGCGCACGATGCGCAGCGAGTCGATGATCGCCGTGCTCGCCGCCACATAACCGACGCGCGCACCTGCGTAGGCGAAGGCCTTCGACAGGGTGCGACTCACCGCCAGATGGTCGTTGTGTGCGATGAGGGGTGCCAGCGAAGCGACGCCTGGGTTCCTGAATTCGATGTACGCCTCGTCGATGACGACGATGGGATGTGCGGTGGGATCGGCCCCCGCCACGCTCACCGTCCTGCACTCGTCCAGAATTTCCTGTGCCTGCTCCTGGTCGAGGGGCGTGCCCGTGGGATTATTCGGGCTGGTAATGAGCACGATTGCCGGCTTGATGGCGCGAATCGCGTCCAATGCCTTGCGCGTGTCCAGAGTGAAGTCGGCGTTGCGCTTGACTGTCTTCCACTCGGTGAAGGTGTCTCGGGCGTACTCGGGATACATGGAATAGGTTGGAGCGAAGCCGAGAGCCGTCCTTCCGGGGCCTCCGAACGCTTGAAAGAGCTGCAGCATGATCTCGTTGCTGCCGTTGGCCGCCCACACCTGCTCGGCGGCGAGCTCCGCCTCGGACTCCTTGCCCAAGTAGTGCGCGAGCTGGGCGCGTAGCTCCATGTGCTCGCGGTCGGGATATCGATTGAGACCGGACGCGGCAGCACGCACACGCTCGACGATGGAATCGATCACCTCGGGCACGGGTGGATAGGGATTCTCGTTGACGTTGAGACATACCGGCACATCGAGCTGCGGAGCACCATAGGGCACCTCTCCGACGAGGTCGTTGCGCAGCGGGATCGAACGTGGAATCGAAGCTGGCGTCTCGCTCATTGCAAGCCCGCCTTGGTTTCTTGGGAATCCAAGCTCGCCTTGTCGTAAGGATCCGCAACAAAACGCGACAGAACGGACTCACCATGCGCCGGAAGATCTTCGGTGACGGCAAATGTGTTGATCTTCGCCGCGATGGCCTTCAAACCTGGCTCCGCGTACTCGATGACTTCGACGGGCTTGAGGAAGGTGTGCACACCCAGACCGGAAGTGTAGCGGGCGGTGCCACCCGTGGGAAGAACGTGGTTGGAACCGGACATGTAGTCGCCTAGAGGAACAGGTGAATAGCCGCCGCGGAAGATTGCGCCGGCGTTGCGAATCTTGGCGATGACAGCATCGTCGTCCGCAGTCTGAATCTCGAGATGTTCCGCCGCGTAAGCGTTGGCGACAGCGATCGATTGCGCCACGTCGTCCGTCAACACGATGGCCGACTGCGAGCCTGACAGACTCGTGGTCACACGCTCCGCGTGCTCGGTGCGAGGAACACGGCGGGCCAGTTCGGCGCGCACATCGCTCGCAAACTCCTCGGAGTCTGTGATGAGAACGGAGCCAGCGAGCTCGTCGTGCTCCGCTTGACCGATGAGGTCGGCGGCGACCCAACCGGGATTCGCCGTCGCGTCCGCGAGAATCGCGATTTCCGTGGGACCTGCCTCAGCGTCAATGCCGACGGTTCCCGAAACCAAATGCTTTGCGGTCGCCACAAAAATATTTCCTGGCCCCGTGATCTTGTCGACCGGATCGCATAGAACGGCCCCATCCTGAGGCTCGGAACCAACCGCGCCGTAGGCAAACATGGCGATGGCCTGCGCGCCGCCGACTGCGTACACCTCGTCAACTCCCAGAATGGCGCACGTGGCCAGAATGGTGGAATTGGGCAATCCCTCTTCGTTGTCGCGCGAGGGCGGGGTGGTGACGGCGATGGACTCAACGCCCGCAGCCTGCGCGGGAACAACGTTCATAATGACAGAGCTGGGATACACAGCCTTGCCGCCGGGAACATAGAGCCCGACGCGCTCCACCGGAATCCAGCGCTGAGCGACGCGCGCACCCTCCGCCAGATCCGTGTGGAAATCAGAGGGACGCTGCGACTGGCTCACTTTGCGAATGCGCGCGATCGACTCTTCGATGGCGGCACGGACCTTCGGATCGAGTTCTTCTGCAGCCTTGGCCAGAACAGCCTTGGGGACGCGAAGATTCTTAGGGCGAACGTGGTCGAACTTCTCCGCATAGTCGCGCAGAGCTGCCGCTCCATGCTCCTTGACGGCCTCGAGAATGGGCGTGACCAGATCCGAGGCCTCGCTCACCCCCATCTGCGCTCGCGGCATTGCGTCGAGCAGTTGGGCGCGGTTGAGCTGACGACCACGCAGGTCAATGGTTCCGATGATTGTGTCCTGTGCTGCACTCATGGCTTTGAGTTTATGGGTGGCGGGCGACGAAAGTGGCGTCATCTCGCGTCTTGTTTACATCGTGAGAACGCGGGAGTCACCCGCTCACTTCTGCTTGGTGAGCTTCCATTCGGAGGAGGCCGTCGTGACCCTCAGATATTGGGAGGAGGCGTCGCTCTTCTTCTGATACAGAACAACGGTCGTATCCTCGATACCACCGTCGACTCCCCCGGAGGTCAACGACCACGCGGCCACAACCTGTTGACCTGAGGGGGCCGAGATCGCGGAGACTTCGTCATCGCTCAGTCTCGTCGCGCTCGCATGATGCGACTGCAGCGACGAGGCCGCAAAGGTCATCGTTGTGCCATCAGTGGTCTTCCACGTGCCCACGAGGGCCTTTGGCAGTTCGCCTTTCGCCCCGCTGCGAAGCTGCGCCTCTTGAGACGCCATCTTCTGGGCCTTCACCACGGCATCGTTGGAGGCCCCCTGCAAGGCGTCATAGGCGGACGTAAGACTCTTGGAGGTCTGCGACATCTGCATCGCCGTGTTCGCGATGTCGACAGGCAGGCCCTCCTGCGTCGTTTTCAGCAGCTTTGCGCCGGAGTCCATCGCCGTATCCACGGCGTCGACGAGTGAACTGTCAATGCTCACCTGCGTGGAACTCGGCGCGGAATCCGAATCCGAATTGTCGTCGCTTGCCGAATCCTGTGTGAGGCTGAATTTGTATTTCTTCTTCTGCGCCTCGTAGGTCTTCATCACCAGCTGCGCCTGCTCCACAGAGGCTTGCAGGCTCGTCTTATTCGACGAGAACAGGGCCTTCGCGTCACTCAATCCGGCCGTCTGTGACTGTGTCTCGATCCGCTTGGCCACATTGGTCAGACTCTGGTCATACTCCGCAAGCTGCGAGACAGCCGCATTCCTCTGGGCATCGTTGTCGGGAGTGGCCGAGAAATAGTGCGGAGGCTTGTCGAGGAGGGACTGCCCCTTCGACCACTCCTGTGAGAAATCCTCAACCTCAGCAGAAGTGGGAAGCGCCTTGGTGAGCGTGCTCACGGCGTCCTTGGAACTATCAAGGCTCGTCTGTAACGTTGAGCGCCCCTGCTCTGTAGTGCGCAGAGCGCTGGAATATTTCGCTTCGCTGGAGGAGGCGCGTGAACTCGACACCGCATAATAAACGATGCCGCCGATGAGTGCTGCCGCCACCAGGCAGATGATCACCGTGAGGGCGAGCATCCACCGATGATGCCTCCTGCGATGCCGGGAATCGGCAGGGTGCACGTCAGCTTCCTCTTCCTGCGCTGCCGCACGTGAGTCATCCGAGACGACAACGGGCGGCATGGAAGTCGTGCTCACCGCATCGAGATCATCGAAAAGACTCGTGTCGTCATCTCCACTGCGTTGCGTCATACTTCAAGAATAAGCGCACCGCCCGCAAGTACCGGACGATGCGCCGTATTCCTTCCGGAACAGACATTTACAGTGCTTTTCTCACTTTGTCTCTTCCATGCACGAGGGGCCGAAAACGGTCTTGATCTCGGCGAACAACGACGTGTCGCGCGTGATGCGGAAACCGTCGCCGCAGCACAGCTCGATCACCGTTCCGTCAGGCCGGCTCACGTGAAGCTTCACCTCACAGTAGCCGGGGAAGGTCTTGAGAATCTGCACCAGTTGGCCCACCTTGGGCTTGACGAGTGCGGGCTGGGGAACCGTGATGACGATGGGACGTTCGTCGGCCGCCTCTACTTGGGCGACCTCCATGCCGTTGGCACGCAGACTGACAGCCTCGTCGCGCTGGTCCACGGTTCCGGTGACGCGCACGACCGTGTCAAGGCGCATCTCCTCGACGTGCGCTTGATAGGTTTTGCCGAAGAACAGCGCCTGGACGGAAGACTCGAGGTCCTCAATGGTGACGATGGCCCACGGATTTCCCGCTTTCGACACCTTCTTGTCGATGTTGGTGATCATGCCAGCAAGGGTGACGATGGTGCGATCCCCCATCTGGGGAGCCTTGTCGATGAGCTGAGCGATAGACATGTCGCGCAGGCCCGCCAGCACGGACGACATTCCCGACAGCGGGTGGTCGGAGACGTAGAGACCCAACATTTCGCGCTCGAAGTTGAGCTTGGTCTTCTTGTCCCACTCGTCCACGTCGGGAACGCTGATGGTGGCATCCCCCAGCGCGTCCGCCTTGTCCTCGGCGCTCGCGTCGGCGAAGAGGTCGAACTGACCCTCTGCCTCCTTGCGGCGCAGCGGCACGAATTGATCGACTGCGGACTCGTGAATGAGGTAGAGCGCGTGGCGATTCGGGTCGATCCCGTCGAAGGCGCCACCTTTGATGAGCGCCTCCACCGTCCGCTTGTTGAGGACGGAGATCGGTACGCGACGGATGAAGTCGATGAAGTTGACGAACTTGCCCTTCGGAGTCTCGCGCTCCTTGATGATCTCCGCAACGGCCTTGTCTCCGACGTTTCTGATGGCCCCCAGTCCGAAGCGCACCACGTCGCCGACTGCGGAGTATGCGCCCACGGACTCGTTGACGTCGGGCGGGAGGATCTTGATACCCATCCTGCGCGCTTCGCCCAGGTAGATGGCCGTCTTGTCCTTGTTGGTGCGTTCGTTCTGCAGCAACGCCGCCATGAACTCGACCGGGTAATGAGTCTTGAGGTAAGCGGTCCAGTACGAAATCAGGCCGTAGGCAGCGGAGTGGGCCTTGTTAAACGCATATCCGGAGAAGGGAACGAGGATGTCCCAGACGGCCTGCGCCGCCTCCTCGGAGTAGCCGTGATCCTTCATGCCCTGGAAGAATGGAATCTTCTCGTGGGCCAACACTTCGGGCTTCTTCTTGCCCATGGCGCGACGCAGAACATCTGCCGCACCCAGCGAATAACCGGCCAGGATTCGGGCGGCGGACTGCACCTGCTCCTGGTACACGATGAGACCGTACGTCTCGTCGAGAACCTGCTTGAGTGGCTTTTCCACCTCGGGGTGGATCGGAGTGATCTTCTGCAGACCGTTCTTGCGCTTGGCGTAGTTGGTGTGGGAATCCATATCCATGGGGCCGGGGCGATACAGCGCAATGAGTGCGGAAATATCGTTGAAGTTATCGGGCTTGAGCTGTTTGAGGAGGCTTCTCATGCCGTCGGAATCGAGCTGGAACACGCCGAGCGTGTCGCCGCGGCTCAGGAGTTGGTACGTCTCCGGATCGTCGAGGGGCACCTTTTCGATGTCGATGGTTCCCTTGCCGTTGCCCTTGACGTTGGCGATGGTATCGCGGATGACGGTGAGATTGGAGAGGCCCAAGAAATCCATCTTGACCAGGCCGAGCGTTTCACAGGTGTGGTACTCGAAGGCGGTGGTGACGGTGCCGTCGGAGCGTTCCATGAGCGGTGCCGTGTCGGTGATGGGATTGGCGGCCATGATGGTGGCGCACGCGTGGACTCCAGTTTGGCGGATGATGCCCTCGATGCCGCGCGCGCGATCGGTGATCATGCGGACGTCGGTGTCGGAATCGTAGAGCTCGCGGAACTCACGGGCCTCCGCGTATCGCTTGGACTTGGGGTCGAAGATGTCGTGGAGCGAGATGTCCTTTCCTCCGGTCTGCGCCGGGGGCAAGGCCTTCGTGATGCGGTCGCCCATGGAGAACTCGTAGCCCATGATGCGGGCGGAGTCCTTCAGGGCCTGCTTGGTCTTGATGGTTCCGTAGATGACACACTGGGAGACCTTGTCGGTTCCGTATTTCTGGCCGACGTATTCGAGCACCTTCATGCGGCCTTCGGGGTCGAAATCGACGTCGATATCAGGCAGCGACACGCGCTCTGGGTTGAGGAATCGCTCGAAGATGAGGCCGTGCTTGAGCGGATCGAGCTCGGTGATGCCCATCGCGTAGGAGACGATGGACCCTGCCGCCGAGCCTCGCCCGGGCCCCACCATGATGCCGTTCTCCTTGGCCCAGTTGATATAGTCGGACACCACGAGGAAGTATCCGGGGAACTGCATTTGGCAGATGACGCCGCATTCGTAGTCGGCCTGCTTCATCACCTTGTCGGGCACGCCTTCGGGATAACGCTTCTCGAGCCCCTGCTCCACGTCGTGAAGGAAGAGTGAGGTGGCATCCCAACCCTCGGGGCAGTCGAACTCGGGCATGAAGGCCCCGTCTTCGTGATCGTCGAACATGACGTTGCAGCGCTCGGCGATTTCGAGCGTGTTCGTGACCGCCTCCGGGAATTCCTTGAAGAGATCACGCATCTCCTGGGCGGACTTGATGTAATAGCCGGAGCCGTCGAATTTGAAACGACCTGGCTCGTCGAGGTGTGAGCCCGAGTTGATGCACAGGAGTGAATCTTGGGCGTCCGCATCCTCGGCTTTGACGTAGTGAGAATCGTTGGTGGCCACGAGGGGCGCACCGATTTTCTTTGCGATGTCGAGGAGTTGGGCGGTGACCCTCTTCTCGATGCTGAGGCCGTGGTCCATCAGCTCGATGTAGTAGTTTTCCTTGCCGAAGATGTCTTGGAACTCCTGCGCCGCACGCAGAGCCTCGTCGTACTGTCCAAGACGGAGCCTGGTTTGAATGATGCCGGAGGGGCATCCACTCGTCGCGATGACACCCTGGTGATGGTCCTGCAGAATCTCCTTATCCATGCGAGGCCACTTGCCAAACCTGCCTTCGAGATTGGCACGGGAGGAGGCCTTCAGAAGATTCTTGAGACCCTGATCGTCCTGAGCCCACATGGTCATGTGGGTGATGGCTCCACCACCCGAGACGTCGTCGCGGGACTGATCTTTGGTCCCCCAGTGCACGCGAGTCTTGTCGCCGCGTGCGGTTTCAGGAGTCACATAGGCTTCGATGCCGATGATCGGCTTGACGCCGGCAGACACGGCCGCGCTCCACATCTCGTAGGCACCGTGCATATTGCCGTGGTCCGTGATGGCGATGGCCGGCTGCCCCAACTCCTTGACTCTGGCCACCAATTCGTTGATCTTGGAGGCACCGTCAAGCGTCGAGTAATGCGTGTGTGTATGAAGATGGACAAAACCTGCGTCTGGTTCAATCGTTTCGGAGCTCACGATGTCTAATTTAGCGGTTGCCCAGACTTTCGTTCTGAAGCTGAACTCGGTCGCCTCTCAAAATCTCCAACGCCTGTTGCAAATCCGCGGGATAATGAGAATTCACGGTCGTCCATAGGCGTGTCCTGGGATGTTTGAACTCCAGGCTCATCGCGTGGAGCCACTGGCGCTCAAGCCCCAGGTGTGCTCCGAGGCGCGGATTTGCGCCGTAGAGGGGGTCTCCGACGAGGGGATGGCCGATGGAACTGAAATGCACGCGGATCTGATGGGTGCGACCTGTCTCGAGGTTGACCTTGACGAGAGTGGCCTCGTCAAAACGCTCCACCACGTCGTAGTGAGTGATGGCGGGCTTACCCACGGGAGTCACGGTGAAACGGAAATCCGCGCCCTTTTCTCGCCCGATCGGCGCGTCGATAGTCGCCTTCTCCTGATCGAGATTTCCCTGAGCGAGTGCGTGATAAATCTTGACAACCTCGTGTTGGGAGAACTGCCTGCGCATCTCCACGTAGGCCAGATCGGACTTGCACACGAGCATGACGCCCGAGGTGCCGACGTCGAGTCTGCTGACAATTCCGCGCCGATTGGCGGCCCCGAGTTCGGTGATATGCACTCCGCGCTTGAGCAGGCTACCGAGCACGGTCGGGCCGCTCCATCCAATGGAGGCGTGTGCCGCGACGCCGACGGGTTTGTCGACCACCACCACGTCTTCATCCTCGTAGAGAATCTCCATCTGAGAAGACTCGGGCTCCTCGGGGGCGGGATGCTCCTCGATGTCGAGGGAAATCATGTCGGTGGCGTTGAGATGCGTCGACTTGTCGAAGGACCTGCCGATGAGCGACACTTCGTTGTCGGCGATCAAAGTTCCCGCCTTGGCCCGCGACACACCCAGCATTTTGGAAATCGCCACGTCGAAGCGGCGCGACACGAGGGCCTGGGGAACCGAAGAAACCCTATTCATCGGTCGAGCGCTCCTCCCCCGCGTCAGGAGCCTGCAGGAATGGAACCGACATGAGAACGAGGACGACAATGAAAACGGCCGCAATTGTCAGGTAAGCGTCCGCCACATTGCCGACCGACCACCCGTAGTCGAGGAAGTCGGTGACCTTGCCGTTGAGGAAGCTCGTTGCATGCAGGATGCGGTCCACCAGGTTACCCGCGGCACCAGCGAAGGCGATGGCGAGAGCGGCACTCCACCGCGTTGAAACCGTCTTTAACGCCAAAACGAGCAGAACGACGCAGGCGATGATGGCGGCGACGCTGATGATCCACGTCGACCCCGATCCCAACCCCAGGGTTGCCCCGGGGTTGTACAGCAGTCTGAAAGACAGGACTCGAGGAATGACCGTGTAGACCTCCCCACCGCTCAGCTTGGCCACGGCGAGGTACTTGGTGAATTGGTCGAACGCGATGAGCACCACAGCGAGGGACACAAAAACGGCTACGCGAGTGCGTAGCCGTCCTTGAGTGCTCGAAGATGCTTCGGCAGAGCTCACTGCTGTTCCTTGGAATCGCCGTCCTGCTCGGTTGAGTCAGAATCCGAAGAGGCAACGTCGTAGTTGTTGGACTCAGACACCTGAGAAACGAGCTGACCGAGGAAGTCCTTGAGACGGGTGCGGTACTCGCCCTCGAACTTCTTGAGGCCGGAGATGTTGCCCTCGATGACCTTCGTGTCCTCGTAGAGCTTGGCCTTGACCTGCTTGGAGTAATCGTCGGCAGCGGTGCGCGTCGAAGTGGAGTATTGATCCGCGTCGGCGTGAGTCTGCGTGGAATACTGGTCGGCTGCATCGTGGGTCTGCTGCGAGTACTCTTCGGCTGCAGCACGAGTCTGCTTGTCGTAGTCCTGAGCGTCGGAACGAATCTCGGAGACGTAGTTCTCGGCCTCTGCACGCTGCTGAGCAGTTTCGTTGTCGGTCTTGGTGCGGACGCGGTCGGAGTACTCGTCGGCGTCAGCGTGGATGCGCTTGGAATATTCGTCAGCCTGTGCAACGGTTTCGTCGTGCTGAGTCTGACCTTCTTGAATGAGCTGTGCGCGAGTCGATTCGCCCTCAGAAACGAGCTGCGCCTTCTGCGCCTTGCCCTTGTCCACGTACTGATCGTGGAGCTGCATGGCCAGTGCGAGCATCGCCGTGGCGCGCTCCGGCTCGGAATTCGCATCCGCACCTGCGCCGGCGATCTTCTTCAGGCTTCCGGTTTCAGTTGAAGGCTCGACCTTCGAGAGTTGTTCTCGCAAATTTTCCTCGCGTTTCTTGGCGTCGTTGAGTTGCTCGCTCAATGCGGTGACTTGTTCCTTGCTCTGTGCAGCCTCCTGCTGGAGCTGCTCAAGGTTGGTGAGCTGATCGGAGGCCTGTGCAGCCTGATCGTTCGCCTTGGAGATCTCACCCTTGAGCTGATCGTTCGCCTCCTTGAGGCCGTCACGCTCCTTGGTAAGCTCCTGGAACTGAGTGTTGAGCTGGTCGAACTGCTGCTTGAGCGCCTCTGCACCGTCGTTGCCCTTGGCAGTCTGTGCAGTGAGTTCGTCAAGCTGAGCATTGAGCTGAGTGACCTGAGCCTTGAGCTGGTCGTTCTGGGTTCCCAGAGTCTGGACCTGCTCCTGAGCTTCCTTCACCGCGGAATCATCCACGGCAGGTGCCTCAGAGGGCTTCTTCGCCTCAGCGAGCTGGCGTTCCAGCTCAGCGTTCTTCTCGGTCAACTCCGAGATCTTGCTGTTCGCCGCAGCGGTGTCTGTGCCGAGTGCCTGGGTATTGCCTCCGCCCAAAGCGTTCGAGCTGAGAGCCTCAACAGTCTCGGTAACTTCGTCCAAGAAGGAATCGACCTCGTCGAGGTCGTAGCCTTCCCGGAACCGCGTGGTGGTGAACCGGTGGTTCCTGATGTCATTAGGTGTCAGCAATGCCATAAACTTGCTCCACTTCTCAGTGCCCTGGAGGGCAAAAGAATTCTTTTTCCACAAAGACTTTATCACGTAGCCTTCACACAACGCTGCAACGAGGCGGATTTTGCTTCCGTATTCGCTCACGGCGCGTCAAGACAGGTGAACTTGCATTTTCTAGAGAATCGCTTGCAGGACGATCAGCACGAAATACAACACGATGAAACTCACGTCAAGCGCAATAGGACCGAGCGGAAGGGCCGGCACATAGCGGCGCAAAAACCGCAACGGAGGCTCCGTGAGCGCATAGATGACGCGAATAATGTCCGCCACGATTCCCCGTGGGCGCCACGACCGCGCCAGAACGAGAACCCAATCGACAATCATGCGCGCGAAGAGCACAGAGATGTAAATCCCAATGATCCACCGTATGATCGCTGCGATGATGGCGAGCATAGAACTCCTTCTGATCCGGGCGAGCTGTCAGTGTGACAGTCCCGCCCATATTACAAAGAAAACTCCCGGATTCCCGGGAGTTTTCTGTACTGTGAATGAACTCCGGCTACTGCTTCTAGTCGGCGAAAAGATCGTGGCTTGCGGCCTGAGGATGCGTGTCCTCGATGCTGATGCTCACCTGCGCGGGGCTCAGGAGGAAAACGCGCGGGGTGACGCGCTCAATCGAGCCGCGCAGGCCGAAGACCACTCCCGCGGAAAAATCGACGATGCGGTAGGCGACAGATTCGGTGACGTCCGTGAGATTGAGCACCACCGGCACTCCCTCGCGAATCGCTCGACCCACGGCTTGCGCGTCGTCATACGACTTGGGATGAATCGTCGTGATGCGAGACAGCTGAGCCCGGTTGAAGGACGCCTTGGGGCGAGAGGCAGGCGCACTGACCGGCTGTGCAGGTGCCGCATTTGAGGTCACACTCGAGTCCGTGTCGAAGGACTCCTGTTGTGTCGACTCCTGTTCCTCGTCGGCCTCACTCACATCTGCCATACCGAGGTAGGACATTGCGTTCTTGAAAACACCTGCCATGATTGTCTCCTTATTTGCTCTCTCGTACCTCAGCGAAGAAACGCCGGAATATCAATGTCTCCAGTGGTGTCGTCCTCGTCCGGATTCTGAGGGCCGGGGTGCGGCTGCGCAGGCTGGGCGGGTGCCTTTGGCGTGGGATTGCTGGCCGGCGCAGCAGCCGTCTTCTGCTCGCTCGGCGCCGCGGCCTTTGCAGCAGCTCCCTCGCCCGTCGCGTTGTTCAGGTGGATAGGGCGAATGGAAGGTACTTCTACTTTGAGCGGTGCGGCCGGTTGATCTTCCGCTGCGCTCTGGGTCTGGGTAGGCTGTGCGGCCTGAGCGGGACCAGCCGAAGTTCCCGGATTGTTCGGATTGGGGTCGAAGCCCGCTGCAATGACGGTGACTCGAACGTCGTCGCCGTAAGAATCGTCCAAGGTGAGACCCCAAATGATCTGCGCCTCTGGGTGCACCGCGTGCTGCACCATTTCGACGGCGGCCTGAGCCTCCTGCATTCCCAGATCGTAGGATCCGGCAATGTTGACGAGCACACCGTGTGCCCCCTCGATGCTCTCTTCGAGCAGCGGCGAGCTGATGGCTATCTCTGCGGCCTGCGTAGCGCGATCTTCACCACGAGCGGAGCCGATGCCGAACAACGCGGTGCCGGCGTCCTTGAGAATCGCAGTGACATCGTTGAAATCAACGTGAATATACGAGTTGGCACTGATGAGATCCGTCACGCCCTGAATCCCAGAGAGCAACGCACCGTCCGCAGTCTTGAAGGCGTCGATGATTGACATGTTGCGATCAGAGAGATCGAGAAGACGATCGTTGGGAATGATAATGAGCGCATCGACCTCTTTGCGCAAATTCTCAATTCCGGAATCTGCGGAGGCAGAGCGACGCGGACCTTCGAAGCTGAAGGGACGAGTCACGACGGCGATGGTCAAAGCACCCAACTGACGAGCGAGACGAGCAACCAGGGGGCTCGCACCCGTACCGGTTCCGCCACCTTCACCCGCTGTGACGAAGACCATGTCGGCGCCCTTGAGCGATTCCTCAATGTCCGACTGATGATCCTGAGCGGCCTTGGCACCCTTCTCCGGGTCCGCACCCGCTCCCAATCCACGGCTCGAGGAGTCCGAGAGGGAGATCTTGATGTCCGCGTTGGATCTCAACAGATCCTTGGCGTCCGTATTAACGGCGATAAACTCGACGTCCTTCAGACCTTCATCTACCATTCGGTTGAGGGCATTACCGCCCGCTCCGCCTACGCCGACGACCTTGATGTTGGTCTTGTCGCTGAAGTTGTCAGTCTGGGCAATCTCGCTCACCGTTCACTCCTGTTCATCCACACGTGTATCACACACTTTATCGCACTCTGCCTACGAATGTGGTTGATTCTTACATGTACGTAATTTTTCTCGAATCATTGACAACGCCGCCCTTATCCATCAGTACGACGCATCCATGGGGTCATCGCCGAAAAGCGCTTCCCTCTGCTCGCTCGTGGTGGTGCGCGATTCCAGCCATCCGTATGGCAAATGAACCTTTTTCGCGTATCTCACGCGGCCACGCGGCTTGCTGAGGACCTCTTGAGGAAGCTTGGCCGAGTGGTCGAGATCCGCCATCACATTCTCAAAATCGGAAATCGTCTCCGACTCCATAAAACGCCGGCGCACCTCTCCGCCCACAGGAAAACCTTTGAGATACCACGCGACGTGCTTGCGCATATCGTGCACTGCCATGCGCTCATCGCCGTCGTAGAAGTCAACCAGCAGATTCACGTGCTTGAGGATGACTCCGCACACGTGCCCCAAGTCGGGGTTGACGCGCTCGGAGGAACCAGCGAAGGCGTTCTTGATGTCAGCGAA
Source organism: Bifidobacteriaceae bacterium (assembly GCA_022649925.1). GTDB lineage: Bacteria > Actinomycetota > Actinomycetes > Actinomycetales > Bifidobacteriaceae > JALCQC01. Next base: position 20,507 of record JALCOX010000010.1, read on the forward strand.
GAGCCAGGGCCGCCCCTGGCATCCGCGGCCCACCGCCACTCCGTCGCACCCGGTCTGGGCGACCATGCGCTGAGCGTCCTCGGCCGACCAAATATCGCCGTTGCCGAAGACCGGCACGCTGAGCTCCTGCTTGAGCTGAGCAATCCGCTCCCAATCCGAATGACCTCCGTAGTATTCTGCCGTGGTGCGCGCATGCAGCGTCACCGCAGCAGCACCCTCCTCCTGCGCGATGTGACCCGCCTCGAGAAAACTCTCATGGTCGTGGTCAATGCCGACGCGAATTTTGGCGGTCACTGAAATGCCAGCAGGCTCGCACACGGCCACCGTCCGGCGAATAACTTGGGTGAACAAATCCGTCTTCCACGGCAGAGCGGAACCGCCACCTCGCCGGGTGACCTTGGGAACCGGGCAGCCGAAGTTGAGATCCACGTGATCCGCCATGTGACCATCCACCACGATGCGCGCTGCTTGCTCGACGATCGAGGGATTCACTCCGTACAACTGCAAGGAGCGGATCTTCTCGGAGGGGTCGAAGCGGCAGAGGCGAAGTGCCTTGGGATTTCGCGCCACAAGCGCACGCGCCGTAATCATCTCGGCTACGTAGAGGCCATCGGGGCCGTAGCCCTCACACAGAACGCGGAAGGGCCAATTGGTCACGCCCGCCATGGGCGAGAGTACGACCGGCGTTTGGACGGTGAGGTTACCTAGCTTGACGGGAGGCAAGGCCGGGGACAAGGAAACGGAGGGGAGGTCCGTGCGAACCTCTCCCCCGTTTGAAATTTCCTGAGAAACCGTCGTGCTACTCATTTCCTCCGGCTTCGGCAACCTTGACGGGTTCGGACTCGTCCGTTCCCTGTTCCTTTGACACGTCAACGCCACCGTCGGCGGCTGCGGTCCCGACGATGTTCACGGGGCCTTCGGGGTAACGAACGCGGTGGTCGCTGACGCGCTCGGCTACATAGTCGGACACCTTGTCGAGGCTCACGCGCACCTGCTCCATGGTGTCGCGCTCACGAATGGTGACGGCGTGATCATCGACGGTGTCGAAGTCGACGGTGATGCACAGCGGGGTGCCGATTTCGTCCTCGCGACGGTATCGGCGCCCGATGGCACCGGCCTCGTCGTAGTCGATATTCCAGTCGTGCTGGCGCAGATCCGCCGCGAGATCGTGGGCGATGCCCTGCAGCTGCGGCTTCTTGCTGAGCGGCAAGACGGCAGCCTTGACAGGTGCCAGACGCGGATCGAGGCGCAAAACGGTGCGCTTGTCGACGCCGCCCTTCGTGTTGGGAGCCTCGTCCTCGTCGTAGGCATCCACGAGGAAGGCCATGAGCGAGCGCGTCAGGCCCGCCGCGGGCTCGATCACGAACGGCGTGTAGCGTTCACCCGTTGCCTGGTCGAAGTAAGACAGATCCTTGCCGGAATGCTCGGAGTGCGCGTTCAGATCGTAATCGGTACGGTTTGCGATGCCTTCCAGCTCACCCCAGTCCGAGCCGGTGAAGCCGAACTTGTACTCGATGTCCACCGTGCGCTTGGAGTAGTGGGAGAGCTTCTCCTTCGGATGCTCAAAGTGGCGAAGGTTTTCGGGGTTGATGCCGAGGTCGGTGTACCAGCGCGTGCGGGTGTCGATCCAGTACTGGTGCCAGTCTTCGTCGGTGCCCGGGACCACAAAGAACTCCATTTCCATCTGTTCGAATTCACGGGTGCGGAAGATGAAGTTGCCCGGCGTGATCTCGTTGCGGAAGGACTTGCCCATGTTGGCGATGCCGAACGGGGGCTTGCTGCGCGAAGACGTCTGTACGTTGGCGAAGTCAACGAAAATGCCCTGAGCCGTTTCTGGGCGCAGGTAATGCAGGCTGTTCTCATCTTCGACAGGGCCAAGATGGGTGCGCAGCATCATGTTGAAGTCGCGAGGCTCGGTCCACTTGCCAACGGTTCCGCAGTCGGGGCAGACGATGTCGCTCAGGCCAGAGGGTGCATGACCGTGTTTGTGCTCATATGCCTCTTCGAGGGTGTCTGCGCGGTGGCGCTTGTGGCAGTTGAGGCACTCGATCAACGGATCGTTGAAAACCTTGACGTGACCTGAGGCCACCCACACTTCTGAGGGAAGAATCACGGAGGTGTCCACTCCCACGACGTCACCGCGCGTAATGACCATCGAACGCCACCACTGGTGCTTGATGTTGTCTTTCAACGCAACGCCAAGGGGGCCATAATCCCATGCCGAACGCGTCCCGCCGTAAATCTCACCTGCAGGAAACACAAATCCTCGGCGCTTCGCCAGAGAGACCACCGCATCCAGTTTCGATTCAGCCACCATGCACCTCATTCTTTAAATTTTTGGGCCATTCCAGCCGGCTCACACACAATCATGAATGTGCCGGCGCATGTGCACAGACTTTACCTTCATGTTCTGACAGCTGCCCGTTTTCTCCTCTACGTTCCGGCGACTTTTGCTGTGGCCGAGACAGCGCCACGAAGGTTGGCCCGGGCGCAGAGTAATTTCGTAGTGGATAGTTGACACCACGAAAGGAATGTCATGACAGATTCTTCTCAGTCGCACCTCAATACCCTTGCGGCCCTCGCCATTGCCCCCAGTGGAGTGGGTGATGAGCTTTCCGAATACGTTGCAGACGTAGTGAAAGTCATCCGAGAATCGGGATTGCACAACGAAACACATTCGATGTTCACCGAAATCGAAGGCGATTACGACGATGTCATGGCTGTGGTTCGCAAGGCGACCATGGTGCTTGCCGACAAGGGCTACCGCACTGGAGTCACCTTGAAACTCGACATTCGCCCCGGATTCGAGCAACAAATGGATCGTAAACCCGCGCTCGTCGACGAAATTCTGGCGAAAAAGGCCAAATCCGGGTCTGAGGACTAGCCTGCTGGCCGCCATACCCGATTTTTGTGAACTTTTTTCCGTCTCAAACGAGAATGCCCATTTTCCACTGTTGGAAAATGGGCATTCTCATTGTTTGCTCCTTCGCGGAGTTCACAAAAATCGGGTGCGAGGCTCCACACCTCCCCGTCGCCTACTTCTTTACTCCGCCAAAACGCCGATCGCGATGAACGTAGTCGTCAATCGCACGGAAAAAGACCTCGCGCCCACAGTCCGGGAACAGCTCTGGCACGAAATCGAGCTCCGAGTATGCGGCCTCCCATGGCAAGAAATTCGAGGTGCGCTGCTCCCCTGACGTGCGAATCACCAGGTCGGCGTCCGGAATGTCAGGGTTATAGAGGTGCTGAGAAATCATCTTCTCAGTGACCTTCGCACCTTTGATCTCGCCGGACGAGATCTTGCGAGCAATCTGCGTGGCAGCGTCCGCAATTTCGGCGCGTCCACCGTAGTTGATGCAGAAAACCACGTCGATCGTCTTGTTGTGCTTGGTCTTCTCCATCGCAACATCGAGCTCATCAATGACGGATTTCCACAACTTCGGACGCCTGCCCGACCAGCGAACGCGCACACCCCACTCGTTCATCTGATCGACTCTGCGGTGGATGATGTCGCGGGAAAATCCCATGAGAAAACGAACCTCTGAGGGGGATCGCTTCCAGTTCTCGGTCGAGAAGGTGTAGAGACTCAGGTAGCGAACGCCGGACTCAATGGCGGCGGCAATCGTGTCGAACACGACCGGTTCGGCGGCCTTGTGCCCTTCTGTACGAACGAGGCCTCGTGACTGGGCCCAACGGCCGTTGCCATCCATGATGACTCCGACGTGTCGGGGAACCTTATTCGCGGGGAAATCCGGCACGTCGTCCGGGTGTGAGAACGGCGCGGCGGGGACGTCGAGTGACGTGTAATCAACGTTTTCGAAGCTCATATTCACGAATGTATCAAGTGTGCCGTTCGCAGAGGCCGCTCCAAATAAAACTGTGCCCACTCCTCCACCAATGCTTCAACATGACTCGTCGCCTCATTGTTGCCAGCCCTCTCGGCATCCTCGATGGCCTCGTCGCACTCATCCCACTTACCCATCAACAGAGCGAAGAGCAGGCTCGCTTCCTCCTGAGGCAAGTGATGGCAGTCGGGCGTGCGGTCGTCAGAGCACACCACTCCGCCCAGCGGAACGGAGAACCACTGCAAGTTGTCGCGACGCCCGCACACCACGCAGGCATTGAGGCGGGGACTCCACCCGGCGTGATGCAGGGACCGCAGCACGTAGGATTGCCCGATCTGCCACGCCGGACGCTCCGCGCGCGACAACGCCGCCAAAGCCGCAATCAAGAGTCGATACTGCTCTCGAACGCTCTCCTCCTCGGAGGTGACCAACTTGTCGGCGGTCTCCACAATGAGATTGGCGTTGAGATAGGCGTCGTAGTCCCGGCAGATCACGTCCGCATAAGCACCCACGCACACAGCCTGAGAAACGACGTCAAGCGTGCGGCCTCGCGCCACCTGAAGCTGGTCGCGCATGAAGGGCTCGAGACGAGCACCGAAGCGCGACTTCGTACGCCGCACGCCCCGCGCGACGGCCCGGATCTTTCCGTGGTCGCGCGTGAGCAAAGTGATAATGCGATCCGCTTCGCCCAGTTTGGTGGTGCGCAAGACGACGCCCTCATCGGTGTATACCGGCACGCACGCCTCCCTCCACTCTCATCCAATCCCCATTAAGAATCAAACTTCAGGATATCCACCTTTGCCTCAGTACAGGAACAATCCCCAGAAAGCGAAAACCAACAGCATGAGCATCATGGCAACGGTCACGCAGACAAAGTAGGCAACTCCGAGCCGGCTCGCGGCCACCACCGGGGCGCGGTCCGCATCTTTCACCGCGGCCTTATCGGGTTCTGGCTCGTGCGCGATGCGGCGCAGCCAGCGGAACCAGCCGCGCTGCATACCCTCCTCGATGAGAACCGCAAAAATGCGAGACCACGCCCACACCACCGCGACCGTGGAAATCTGAACGACGTACCAACTCCAGTAGATCATGCCCGCCGGCTCGGGAGCCGCTCCCCACACCAGGTTGATCACTCGTATGACGATCTGGCCGAAGCCCGCAAGGAACAGCAAGCCCGAGGCGAGCGTCGTGATCGAAATGGTGAGCAGCGCCCGGCCGAAACCTTTGACGATCCCCGTGGGATTGGGCCTGTGTCTGATCCGCGCCACAAATTGGAGGATGAGGACTACCAGCGAGAAGACAATGACGACCAGCAGGGCTATCAGCATGAGCGCGTGGAGAATCGCGCCATAGAACGTGAGCGACTTTGACGCCCGAATGTCGTAAGGAAGGCCGATGGACTGATAGATGTCGGCGCCACCCACCTTCGGCGTGGTCTGCGTATCCCCTCGGACGATGCCCGAGCTCCAGTTCGCGATGTCGTCGAGATAGTTGTCGGCTAAGGCGCCCTCGTGCTCGTCGCCGATGTTGAGGACGTGGTTTGCCAGAGGGTAGCTGCGGATCACGAATTCCTTGTTGCCCGCCTTGTGCGCCAAATCCATGACGCGGCTTGCCCCTGACACCTGCGACGTCATGACATCCTTGGATCCATAGGCCATGAACGTTGGAATGGACAGACTCTGCTTGGTGATCGGGTCGATGTCGACATTGTGCAGGCCAAACGAGGCCATGTCTGCGCTGAAGACCCTGCGCACAATCCCCTGGTAGCCGGGGTTGGCTCCCACGATCGAGAAGTCCTGCGCCACGAAGAATCCGAGCGTCATGCGAGGGCTGAACAGCATGGGGCTCAAAAGAATTTGGAAGGCGACACGATGATCGCGCTTCACGAGGTAGGGGGAAATCCACACCGACTCACTCGTCGCATAGATCCCGACCGCCGCGGGATTGACGGTGGAAAGACCGCGCAGGTAATTCACCACCTGGTCATAGGCGAGTGCGGAGGCCGGATAGTCCCGGGTCAGCGAATTGGTGGACCACGCAGGCTTGTCGAGCGTTGCGGCAACAAAGCCCGCCGAAGCCATCTCCGTGGCCACGTCTTTGAAGGAATCAAAGGCGGTTCCGTAGCCGGCGCCGTGCATGAAGACGATCCCCGGTGCTTTGCCCTTAAAGCCCTGCGGGGACCTAATGAGCACACTGATTCGTTGCTTCTCCCCCGTGCTCGGTCGCACGATGGTCATCCTGACCGTTTTTTTAGAGACCTTATATGCCCCCCGCTTGGCGCTCGCCCCGCACAGACCTGAGGCGGTCGTTCCGGTGGTGGCGCACAGCGTCGAGTTCTTGGTCGGCTCCATTGTGACTGCCGTACTGCCCGTGGTGGCGGCGAGACTTTGATTCGTCGGCTCGTTGTTCCACTCCAGCGAGGTGATGTGGGAGACCGACGACAGCACGCCCATCAGAATGATGAAGATTGGCAGGCTTGCGAGAATGCGTTTGCGAAAAGACCACGGTTGCACTGGTGAGGGTGAGGAACTCGCGGTCATTTGAGCCATTCTAGAGCGGTCTCCTTGAGCGTAAACGGACCGGTCAAGCCGTGAGAGCTGACCGGTCCTTCTTTGGGCTGTGTACAGATGCCGTAGGCGGCGACCTTATTGCTTATATGGGCTCGCCCGCTTCGGCTATATCACTCGTCGTCACTCGTCGCTGTTGCCGTTGGAGTGAGAGTCCTTCTTCTCGCCTTTCTGGCTTTCTGAGTCTGAGGCCGCGCCGAGGTTTTCTCCTGCGTTGCCCCCGTCTTCGCCGAAGGGGAAGGTGAGATTGGGAATTTCGAAGCTACTCGTCTGCACGCTGGTATGACTGAGAACCGATGAAATATACTCGTCGGGATTCGCGGTCGCGTCGGCATCGCTCTGCTCGCTGGGGGTAGAGGATTCATTCGGTTTGCTGGGCACGGGCTCTACAGGAGCCTCGTCCGAGACAGGGGACGCCACAGGTTCATTAGCTGCCGGTTGAGGTGTAGGGCTCACTGGGGCCGTCTGCGCAGGACGTTGCGCGGCGGGAGTCTGTTCGGATCCTCCTGGGGCGAAGGACGGCGGAACGACTGTGGGCTCCGGAGCTTGCGTGAGGTCCTGTGGCTCGTGTGTGTGTACCAAACCGGCGAGTGACGTCGTTTGCGGCGTTTCTGCCTCGTTCGCCGTCACCGACTCCTCGTCGCGCACGGCGGCAGCCTGGAGATCGTCAAGCGGTGAGAAGGCAACGGTGCGCTCCCCTACAGACTGATCCGAGTCGTGCGAGTCCGTGGGAGGAATAAGTGGCGCGGCGGCCGTTGCCGGCTCTGCGTCGGAGGAATTGTTGAGCAGCCGCGACAACGTCGGCAGCTCGGTTGAGTCCGCCTCACCTGCCTGCTCAGACTGCGCGGGATTCTCTAACCCGTTGTCGCTACCGGCCGACACGCGCACGATTGACTCCATGCGCGTCAAAACCTGGATGATGCGGTTGAGATAGGCATCGACAGAGGCCTCATCGTAGCCGCGCTTTCCCCGACGCTGAGTGAAGATGACGTTAGAAACCTGAGCCGCGCTCACTTCGTCCGCGCCCTTGACATCTCCGCGCTGCGACGTGGGTAGACCGAGCTCCTTGGAAATATGTGACCACGCTTGGTCAACGAGCGAATCGACTTGCTTGCGGTCGTAACTGGCCGTCCGCTTCTCGCCGAGCTTGAAGCGCGACTTCGGCTGGAGCTCAGCACGCTGCTGAAGAGTCAGTGCGAAGGTGCGCGTTTGCTGATTCCAGACGTCGTGACCCTGGTGCTGCAAATCCCACTCAGTGCGCTTGTCGACAACGGCCTTTTCCAGCCGAATGAGTGTGGCGTCAACCTGACCGATGATGTAGCCGTTTCGCTCCAAATCGAAGGACTGCAGCTGAATCTCTTCCTGAGTCAACCGCGGTTCGGGCTGTTCGTATAGATCACGTGCCTGCACCAAGAAATCGTCAACTTGCGAAACCTTGTAGCCCCACTTGCGCTTTCCGGCGAGACCGATGACAGGAGTCTGCTCCTCAGCCTGTGTTGCCTGCTGTTCGCTCATTGAGCCTCCAAATCCTGTGGACATAGACAATCCAACAGTACGCGATAAATCGGACGATTCTGTTGTATCGCGGCCGAGTTCAGCCACCAACGCAAGAATACGGTAAGCGCTGACAGGTGCTGCCGCGCGCCGCGCACACGTTGCAGCACTTCGTGTTGCGCACGTGACAGTGTGTATTATAGAGTCCGTTGCCCCGGTAGCTCAGGGGATAGAGCACTTCTCTCCTAAAGAAGGTGTCGTGCGTTCGATTCGCATCCGGGGCACACTTTCACTGCTATGAATTCACACCTTCGCCGCGCCGCAACGACTCAAACACCGAGAAGTAAACGGGCCTCAGGTGATGAGATTCGACGGATGTGATGGAATATGCACACTGGCGCAGTGCCAATCACCACAGACGTGCATTTTCCGTCATTATTATCCTTCTTTGAGCTCATATTTGACGGTTTTTGCACGTACACGCGGTTTGGATCACGGCCAGTGTGCCTTTCCCGTCAGTCACACAGCCAAAGATCTTCTAGAGTTTGACAGAAAATTATTATTGTTGATAAAATATTTTCAACATTCTTTTGCTGAATGCACACCGACGAAGGAGTCGATATGGGCACAGGTCCACTATTGGTGGTGCTACTCATCGCCATCGCATTGATTATTTTCTTGATCATAAAAATCAAAATGCATGCCTCGATGGCGCTGCTCATTGCAGCCTTCTTCGTGGCATTCGTCACCCAGGTACCACTCGAAAAAATAACTGACACTATCGAAAAGGGTGTCGGGGACACTCTCGGATTCCTCACTCTCATCATCGGGTTCGGAGCGGTTCTTGGAAAACTCCTGGAGATCTCAGGAGGCGCCCAGCGCCTCGCCTCCACAATGCTCAAGACCTTCGGAAAGAAACATGCCACAGTCATCATGGCTCTCCTGGGCCTCATCTGCGGCATTCCAGTTTTCGTCGAGGTCGGCTTCGTTCTCCTTGTTCCTCTCGTTTTCGTGGTGGCCAAAGAGGCGGGAATCTCTCGCATCAAAGTGGGTATTCCCTTGGCGACGGCGCTCATGGTTGTCCATTGCATCCTCCCTCCCCATCCCGCAGCAACCGCCATTGCTGGAACTCTGCACGCAGACATCGGCATGGTCATTCTGCTCGGTCTGTGCGTCGCCATCCCCTCGCTGCTCATCGGTGGTCCTTTGTACGCGCACTTCGCTATTCCCACGCTCGACACAGATCTTGAGACTACAAAGGGCGAATCCTCCGAGCTAGCACTTACCTACAACGAGAAGGATGAAAAGGATCTACCCGGATTCGGCATCACACTCTTCACTATTCTCCTGCCTTTGCTCATCATGGTGGTTCGCACCATCTGCGAGCGCACCCTCCCTGCGGACCTCGTTGCGATGAAATGGATCAACGTTATTGGCAACCCGATTACGGCATTGCTCATCTCTGTTCTCTTTGCCTACTTCTCATTGGGACTCCACCGCGGCATGAAACTCGACGCACTCCAAAAACTCACCGACGGCTCATTTGGCCCCATTGGAGGAATCCTGCTCATCATCGGTGCCGGCGGTGCCTTCAACGCAGTTCTCACTGCATCCGGTGTGGCTCCCGGTCTTGCTGATGCACTTTCCAATCTGCCGGTGAGTCCTATCATCCTGGCGTGGCTTATCGCTCTGGTACTCCACTTCGCAGTAGGCTCCGCAACAGTTGCAATGATTAGTGCAGCGGGAATCGTACTGCCAATGCTTTCTGCCAACCCGAGTCTTTCACCAGAACTGCTCGCATTGGCAATCGGCGCCGGTGCTATTGGCTTCACCCACGTCACCGATTCGCTCTTCTGGATGGTGAAGGAATACCTACACATCAGCGTTCCACAGGCACTCAAGACGCTGACAGTAGGCACTACCATCACCTCGGTAGTGGCGCTCGGCATGACCCTGCTCCTCAGCATCTTCATCTAGCACACAGAAAATCACACTCAACCAATTACCATCATCACAAAGGAGTAACTATGGTAAAACTCATCGCAGGCAAGTCCATCGAAGAATGGACTCAGGAATTCCCGCTCCTCACCGATCTCATGAACTGCAAAGAGACCACATGGTTCAACACGAAACTGGAGCCAACGCGCCAAGCACTACCAGATGTGGGTCTCACTGCTAAGGACATTGATGGTGCGGCCGACCGTCTCAAGCGCTTTGCACCCCTCATCGAAGAGCTATTTCCCGCCACTAAAGTGACAGAAGGCATTATCGAATCCCCGCTCGTCGCAGTTCCCGACCAACGCATTGCACTCGGAGAGCGATACGGCTCGACGATGCCCGGTCAACTGTGGGCAAAGTTGGATTCCGAACTGCCGATCTCCGGCTCCATCAAAGCTCGTGGCGGCATCTACGAAGTACTCAAACACGCTGAGGACCTTGCAATAGAGGCAGGACTCCTGAGCTTCTCCGACGACTACAGGAAACTCGCCACTCCCGAAATGAAAAAATTCTTCGGTCAATACAAAATCGCCGTCGGTTCCACCGGTAATCTCGGCCTCTCTATTGGCATCATGAGCGCCGCACTCGGGTTTGACGCCTCAGTGCATATGTCCGCAGATGCACGTCAATGGAAGAAAGATAAACTGCGCGCAAACGGAGTGCATGTTTTCGAGTATGAGGACGATTATTCAGTAGCAGTCGCAGCTGGTCGCAAGGAATCTGAATCCGATCCAAACGCCTACTTCGTCGACGACGAGAACTCCCCGACGCTCTTCCTGGGCTATGCCGTCGCTGCACGTCGCTTGGCAGGTCAACTCAAAACCTACGATATTCGTGTCGACGAAGACAACCCGCTCTTCGTCTATCTGCCCTGCGGCGTTGGCGGCAGTCCCGGCGGAGTCGCCTTTGGTCTCAAAACCGTCTTCGGCGACAACGTCCACTGCATCTTCCCGGAGCCCACGCACTGCCCCTCAATGTTTATCGGCGTCTACACCGGCAAGCACAACGAAGTAAGCGTCAACGACTTCGGTATCGATAACGTCACTGCGGCCGATGGACTCGCCTGCGCGCGTCCCTCACGCTTCGTCGGGAAAGCCATGGAGCATCTGCTCGACGGTTTCTTCACTATCGATGACGACGAGCTGTACCGCATCGAGGCAAGTCTGCATAACACCACAGGAATTGATATCGAGCCCTCCTCCGCCGCCGGTTTCGTTGGGCCATGGCGTGTTCTTGCCGATAGAGAATACCGAGAGCGCCTCAACTTAGACGAGCAAAAAATGCGCCATGCGACACATATCTCCTGGGTAACCGGTGGATCCATGGTTCCCCGCAATGAGATGGCAGCCTATATTGAGAAGGGCAACGCACTACTTCGATAGAGCACTCGCTTCAGCAGGAAATTGACAAGCAAGGAGACGGCTCTTACGAATTCGCGTAGGAAGCCGTCTCCGTCTCTATCAGAGGTGACAGATGAGCCCGACCGAAAAAATGGTAGCGAATAAATGGGAACCTCATGACTTCGCAAACTTCCTCGAATATTATGGTCAAGTGACCACAAAACGATCTTCCTCGTCCCGGGACGAAAAAAAGAAGGATGCAGAATACATCCGTCAATTCATTCCGTTCGTCAAATTCCTCGGTGAGGTCCTCGGATCTCAAACGGAAGTAGTTCTTCACAACGCTTCACAACCAGATAAATCCGTCGTGGCCATCGCCAACGGTCACGTTTCGGGAAGAACTGTCGGGTCTCCCGCTACTGATCTCATGCTCAAGGTCATGAAGGATGGAATCTCGGCCAATAAGGACTACGTGGTGGGGTACGAGGGGAAAACTCGTCAGAGCAAATACAACCTTCTCTCGTCCACCTACTTTATCCGTCGCAATAACCGCATTATTGGAACACTGTGCATCAATTCTGATCAGACACCACTCCACGCTTTACAGCAGGCGGTCAACCTCATTTCGCACTCCTATTTTCCCGAGACCGAGGAAAACTCGGAGGATGATTCACCCCAGGAAGAAAATCTCATCGCGTCCGTGGAGGACATCGCGACGCAAGTCATTGCGGAAATGAGCACCTGGACCGGCGTGACTCCAACGAAATTGAGTGCCGAACAGCGTCTCACCGTCATTCGGGAACTGTGCGATCGTGGATATTTCAACTTCAAGGGCGCTATCGCAAAGGTTGCCAAGCAGCTTAATATATCGGAGTCCACCGCGTACCGATATCTCAGAATGGTTCAGGAAGAGTAGATCCCTCTCATGCAACGCCCCATCATGACATCACCCGCATTTCTATCGCAGAAATCAAGCGCCGCCACGCAGCGCGATATTCCCACTGCCGTCGACCTCGCCGACACACTTGCGGCGCATTCGGATCGCTGCGTCGGAATGGCGGCGAACATGATCGGCGTCTCCAAACGCATCATCGTCTTCAAGGATGAAACTCAGAACGATCGCACCGCGACGATGTTCAACCCAACGATCCGCGAAAAATTCGGTCAATATGAGGCCGAAGAAGAATGCCTGTCATTGACCGGTTCACGCACTGTCATGCGATTCCGCCGCATCAGCGTTGAGTATCAGGACGAAAAATTCCGTACGCACACACAGACCTACACCGGTTGGACCGCCCAGATCATTCAGCATGAGGTGGATCACTGCGACGGAATTCTCGTCTGAGAAGCCCCTCGGCCCGCCCTCATCCTGGCCGCAGCCCGCGCCACATTCCACCCACACCCGCCCGCATCTCCCAGCTGTGTTCTTAATGACGTTTTGACCCCAAAAAACGAGTCCGGCGTCCCCAAAACGTCATTAAGAACACAGCGAGAGCAAAACGGCGGAGAACAATCAAATATTCCTAAAGTACGAGAAGAACTCCTGCGTCTCCTTGCGCATGGAATGGTCCATGACCTCGGCGGGAGTACCGTATTCGGCCACCACGCCGTCCTGGAGCAGCACCACCTTGTCGGCGGCCTTGTGCGCGAAGCTCATCTCGTGGGTGGCCATGAGAATCGTCGCCCCCTGCTCCTTGATTTCCTCGACCATTCCGAGCACCTCGCCCACGAGCATGGGGTCGAGCGCGGAGGTGATCTCGTCGAGCAATAGGAGCTCCGGCCCAGTGAGAAGTGCACGCACAATGGCGACGCGCTGCTGCTGACCGCCAGAGAGCTGGTCCGGGTACGCGCCGGCCTTGGCCTCCATGCCGATGCGCTCCAGCAGCTCCATGGCGCGACTTTTGGCCTTGGCGGCAGGCCAATGGTGCACCTCGGTAGCGGCGAGTGTGACGTTTCGCAAAACACTCATGTGCGGGAAGAGGTTGAACTGCTGAAACACCACGCCGATTCGAGAGCGTATGGCGTCCTGATTGGCCTTGGGATCGGTGATGTCTGTGTCGCCCAGCCAGATTTGACCGTCGTTGACGCGCTCCAACAGGTTGACGCACTTCATGAGCGTGGACTTGCCCGAACCGGATGGCCCCAAAAGCGCCACCACCTCGTGCGGCTGAATGTCGAAGGAAACACCCTTCAGCACCGACGGCCCGTTTTTACCGTACGACTTCTTGACGTTATCTACCCGCAGAACCGGATTCTCACCTGCGCTCATACCGCACCTCCGCTCAACTCACGCTTGCGCAACCTATCCGAATACCAGTCGTTGAGAATGATGAACGGAATGCTCAGAAGGATGAAGAGAACGCTGGCGACGACGTATGGCGTGAAATTGTACGAAGTGGCGACATCGATCTGGGCGGCGCGCACCGCATCGACTGCCCCGAGAACCGAGATGAGGCCGACGTCTTTCTGCATGGAGATGAAGTCGTTCATCAGGGCCGGCGCGACTTTGCGGAGGGCTTGGGGAATGATGACGAGGCGCAGGGTTTTGCCCACCGACAGGCCCAGAGACCTGGCGGAGGCGCGCTGCGAGGGATGAATGCTCTCAAGGCCTGCGCGCAACACTTCGGCAACGTAGGCGGCATAGCCGAGAATGATGGCGATCGTGCCGAGAATGGCGGGGTCGATGCGCCCGGGGAAGATTGCGAGGCCGGGGATGCCGAAGCCAATGAGATAGAGAATGACGATCATCGGGATGCCACGCATCACCGTTGTGTAGAGAATCGCCAGCATTCTCAAGGGAAAGAGGATGGCGGAGCGCGAGGTGCGCAGCAGCGCGATCACGACGGAGAGGATGGCGACTCCCACGACCGCGTAGAGGAGAACCTGAACGTTGAGCCAGAGTCCAGCCAGCACGTGTGGCAGGGACGACATGAAGTACTGTCCCGAGAAAAACGACTCGCGAACTCTGGACCAGCCCGGCGACATTCTCAGCCCGACGACGATGACGGCTGCGAGAACGAGCGAGCTGACGATGCTGGTAACGACTGAACGGATGCGCTCGTTGCGGCGTGTAGCTCTTCGTTCGAGCTCCACGCCGCTGACGGCGTCGGACGATTCGATGATTTCGCTCACCCGACTATGTTTACTTCAGCTCAGTGACATCTGTGGTGTACTGGGCGAGCCACTTGTCTTGCAGCTTCTTCAGGCTGCCGTCCTTGCGCATGGAGTCAAGCGCGGCACTGACCTTCTTGGTGAGCTTGGAGTCCTTGGGCAGGACAATTCCGAGGCCGTCGGGCTCTTCGGATCCGGCGATGCGACCCAGAACCTTGGCGGACTTGACCTGATTGGAATCCACGATGTAGACGCTCTCGACAGTGGAGGTGGCGAGCGCGTCGATCTGACCGGCGTCGAGCGCCTGAGCCAGGGCGGCATCGTCATTGAAGGTCTGAACATTCTGGTTGATGTGCTTCTTCACCTGCGTATATGCGGGCGTGCCAACCATGGCACCGACGGTTGCGTTCTTGAGGTCCGCGAGGCTCGTCGCGGTGGCGTACTTAGAGTTCTTCTTCACCACGACGGAGGTGGTGTCGTTGTAATAGCTGGTAGAGAAGTCGACGGCCTTCTTGCGTTCAGGCGTCACGGAGAACTGCTGGATGTTGAGATCCCAGTCCTTGGCTCCGGGCGCGATGGCGGCATCGAAGGAGGTGCGCGTCCACTTGACGTTCTTCTTTGCGAATCCGAGCTTTTCCGCAACCTTGTAGGCAATTGCCGCCTCAAAGCCTTCGCCAGTCTCTGGCTTGTTGTTCATCACCCACGGTTCATACGCCGGATTGCCCGTGGCGATGGTCAGGGTACCTGGGTTCACCGTCTGCTGCGTGACATCGCTCGTGCTGGCGTCGGACGACGTCGGGCCTGAACCGCACGCCGCCACAGACAACGTGAGAGCACCTGCTGCAACAAGTGCCGCTGCGCCGCGAAGCGCCTTCGTAACCGAATGTGAGAACATTCCAATCCTCCTCGTAGATTGGCGCATCCCGCAGATGCGCTCCACCACACCATAGCGTGCCACGTATCAGAGCGCACCCCTGTCGTTATCGGAACTGCTGATAGCACGCGATAAAAAATACTGCTACTCAAGCGAGAAGCCGTCGAAAACGAAGCCCGGCGAGACCATACACGACACCAGAGCGTCCGTCTGGCTCGGGATCGTCCGCTGCCACACACCCGCCGGAACAATCGCGTGCCCCGCGGCTGTGAGATAGCTCACGCCCTCCGTGACCTGTGTGGTCGCCTTTCGCGCGTCTTCGGAATCACGGCCCGCCTGAACGCCCAATTCCACGACGCGCTCAAGGTGAGGCGCACTCCCCGTTCCACCGAAACCGAGCTTCACTGTACCAGGACCATGCCACAGCCACACTTCGTCAGCGTCCACCTTGTGCCATTCGCTGTAATCACCCGCCGGCAACAAGAAGTAGATCAGCGAGGCAAACGGCCGGGCGCCCGTAGCGGAGCCTTGGTCACCGAGTGCGGCGTCCTGCGCCGCGTGCGCCGTGGTGTGCGGCGACTGCCAGTCCCTGCGGAACCAACCACCCTCGGGATGCGGGGCGAGATTGAGATCTGAGATGGTGGCCCGGGCGTAGTCACTGAGGCGAGCGTCGGGATGGTGAACCGGAGACGGAAGCGAGTCAAAGTTGTCCGTGGAGCCTTCAGCGTCAGGTGCGTTCGTCATTTTTCATCCTCCACACTCTGCTCGGCTGGCGACGTCTCAATGTCTTCGAACGCGGCGTCGTTGTAGACGAGCCGGCCCGAGATGACGGTCGCGCGATTCGAGCCACCGCCGTCGCGGACGAAGCGCTCCAGCGTCTCCTCGATGCCTCCGGGGCTGAGAACGTCCGTGGACACATCGAAAAACGCGAGATCCGCGCGCGCGCCGGCATTGATTTGACCGATTCTGTCGGGACCGACATTGAGACCCATGGCCTCCGCTCCCCCGAGGGTGAGCATGCGGATGAGGCGATGGGAAAGATCGGCCTGATCGTAACCCTGTGCGCGGGCCAGATCGAAGAGCTCGGAGCAGTCGTCGAGAACGTCGAGACTGGGAGAGCTCGAGAGTGAATCGGTTCCGATGGAAACGAGATTGCCCTCGCGCAGATAATCCGCGATGGGAGCCTCGCTCATCGTCGACGTGATGCGATTCGACCGCGGGCACAGGGCAACGCTGACGCCGCGCTGACGCAGGAGACGACGGTCCTCCTTGTCTGCGTACACGCCGTGGGCGATATGCACGTCGGGCCCGAGCGCCCCCAGCTGATCGACGAACTGGATGGCGGAGGCTCCGAAGCCGTGCTTCTTCAAGTCCCTGTAGCTTTGCCACTCGTTGTTCTGCCACTCCACACCCGTGTACGTCGTGAGATCGGCGGGGCGCGTACCTCGCTCAAGTGGAGTTTCACCGAGGTGAATGTGCAGACGCATTCCCACGCGTCGGGCGATGTCCGGCATGTCGAGGAAGGGCTCGGATTCCAGGGAATACGGCGCGTGCGGGCTGATGCCGACGGACTCGAGACCCATGTCCGAGATCGCGGTCAGCCGCTCGACGAGCCTGCGCTTACCCTCGGCGCGCCACTGCTCGTTGGACCAATCCATGATCTCCCAGTAAGCGACCCCGCGCAGCCCTTGCGAGCGCAACGCCCCAATGGCTTCGATGTTGGTCACCACATCCGCCGCGGCTGTCGTCCCCGCCTCGACGAGCATTCGGGCACCTTGATCGGCAGAATCCCTCCAAATGCTCGCCGGCTCACGCACCAACGCATCGTAGACCTTGTTGAAACCGAGCTCCCACCCGCGAAAATCCGCGTAGTCACCTGCTCCCACACTCGCCATGTTCGTGTACTGCAAATGCGTGTGCGCGTTGACCAGACCGGGCGTCATGATGCCGTCCCAGTGGCGTTCCACCAACCGCAGCCGAGGACCGAACTCCTCCTTCAGCGTGGCGATGACCCACTCCCGTGTTCCGATATTGATGACGCGGCCCTCGTACACCGCCACGGAACCGTTGGGAATGACCGGAGCGGTGACAGGTATGACGAGGCGCGCCGAATACACAACGACCTGTGCGCCCCACAGTGCCGTTCCGAAAGCCGGATTCATGCTCGCTCCTCCCCCTCGTGTTCGCTCGTCATTTCATCCTCGAATCTGCTCAGCCGCCAATCATAGACCTGCGCGTGAGCTGTTGAGGTTGAACATCCCCGGGCCTCAAGCGCCACGGAGGCGATGTGTCGGTCCGCATCGGCGTCCAGTTGGAGGAGGTGATTTTCCAGCTTCCCTCGGTGCTCGAGCAGATAACCGATGGCCATGGTTTGCACACCGAAGCTCAGATCCATCACATCGATGGGGTTGCCATTACCAGCGGTGTAGTTGACGCCGTCGCCGTCACTGAGAAGCCGCAACGTGGGTCCCTGAGGAATATTGATCTGGCTTAAGGGCGACTCCGTGCGCGCAAAACCTGGGATCTCATCGAGTCCAACCTCGTTGGAAATGCCACCGATGACTCCCACCAAAGCTCCCGAACGCATCTGCTGCAGCGTGGAGAGCGGTACCGTGTGGCGCACACCCGTCGCCGAGATCACCATGTCAACGTGGGGCGCCACCTCTGAAAGATCGGCCGTTGCGAAGCCGTCGAAAACCGCGCGCAGACTCGCCACCGGATCCGTGTCACACACGGTGACGTGCGCGCCCACCGCGCGAATTCTGCGCGCAAAGCCCGCTCCGACTGGGCCGTAACCCACCACGGCAACCGAGGAATTCTCGAAAGCCTCCGCGCCCAGAATCTCAAGCATGGTCGTCACGCACGTCTCGCCCGTCCCGTGGGCGTTGTCAAAGTTTGTTTTGAGCGCGGAATTGTTGACGGCGATCACGGGGAAGGTCAGCGCCCGGTCGCGGTCCATCGCCTCGAAGGCGCGCACGCCACTGGTCGTCTCCTCGGCGACACCGATGAGGTTCTTCGCCAATTCGGGCCGCTGACTCATGAGAAGTCGGGCGAAGCTGGCACCGTCATCAATGAGAATGTCAGGGCGAATGTCGTCGAGCAGCTTGAGCGCCTCGTCGCGGCGCCTGCGCGCGGACCACTCCACCTGGGCGGCAACTTCGATGCCCCTCTTGCGCAATTCCTCAATCACCCGAGGATCTGTCGACTCCCCGTCACAGTAAATGCCGACGATGGCACCCGCCGCAGCCAGTTCTTCGAGGAACACGGCGGTCTTGGGTTCAAGGACGATGCTGATGGCAAAGCGCACACCCGCAAGTCTGCCCGTGCGCGCCAGATCGGCGAGGAGGCGTCGGACTACTGGCATCCTCTTGCGCGCGTGGTCAATCGCCTGCGCCCCGTTCATGGCAAGCAAGCTCAGGCCATCCTCTTCATCGGACGCGTCGAAGACAAAATCAGCCGCCGCACGGTCTGACACAAGAATCATTCCCCACTGTTGAGCCTGACTTTTGACGTCACTCGCGGCCGGAGAATCCGGTGGTACGAAGAGTCTCGCACCCGCCAACGAACGATTTGTATCCCGAGATACCACCCGCGCCCACTGTGCAAAACTCATATTGCTCCTCTTCGCTACGGCATTGCCGCGCACCAGCGTAGCAGCAGATCACCACACTTTTCGATACCCGCTCCGCCAGATCACCACGGCCGCCGCCACGAGCCCAAGCCCTGCCGCGAGCGCCCACCACGCGAATCCTGGGAT
>JALCOX010000011.1 GCA_022649925.1 Bifidobacteriaceae bacterium
GTATCCAGAGGCGGGCGCACCATCTGGTCACACGGCACCTTCCGCATTCCCAAAGGAACCGTCACCGCCATCGTCGGCACCAACGGAGCCGGCAAGACGACTCTGCTGACCATCGAGCTGGGGCTCCTCCCCCTCTCCCACGGTTCAGTCCGCGTCCTCGGCAGCCCCACGGGAAGCGTCAACGACCGCATCGGCTACGTTCCACAGAGCTACGCATCGGACATCGATTCCAATGTCACCGCGGAACAATCCGTCGGTCTGGGACTCACCGGCTCCCACTTCGGCTTCCACAGACTCTCCGCCTCCGACAGGGACAAGATCACCGCCGCACTTGAGATGGCAGGCATTGCCGACAAGGCGAATCTGCGACTGTCAGAGATGTCGGGAGGCATGCGCCAGCGCGTCGCCATCGCTCAGGCGCTCGTCGCCGATCCCGAACTCCTCCTGCTCGATGAGCCCCTCGCCAACCTCGATCTGGCCGGTCAACGCGGTCTCATCGACGTGCTGTCACGTCTGAACTCGACGCTGGGAATGAGCATCCAGGTGGTGGCGCACGACATCAACATGCTGCTGCCGATCCTCACTGGGGCGATCTATCTGCTCGACGGGCACCCTCATTACTCCCCCATCGCCAACGTCATGGATTCCAAGCTTCTTACCCACCTGTATGGCACAAAGGTTGAAGTCATTAAGACGCCGCAGGGCGACATGTTTGTCCGCCCGGATCAGGAAGAGGAGCCAGCCGGTCGACACCAGCACATTCACACGCCCGCAGAGGCCGCAAGCTTCCACGCAGAGAAGGGAAGGAACTGATGTCGCTCGCAGCAGGAGTCCATTTCTCGTTTGATTCCAATTGGCAAGAAGTTCTCACGGCGCCGTTCATGGTCAACGCCCTCATCGCGGGAGTGCTCATCTCCGTGGCCGCCGGATTTATCGGGTACTTCACCGTCGCCAGGCGCTCCACCTTTGCGGCGCACGCACTCGCTCACATCGGGCTTCCGGGCGCCACCGGAGCGGTGCTTCTGGGCCTTCCTGTCTCGCTGGGACTGGGAGTCTTTGCACTCGGTGGCGCGCTGACTATCGGCGCACTGGGCAAGAAGGCTTCACAGCGTGAAATCGCGACGGGTACCATCCTCGCGTTTGCCATGGGCATCGGACTGTTCTTCTCACGCCTGTCGTCCTCGGCGGCCGAGCAGATGCAATCGATCCTCTTCGGTTCCATCCTCACCATCACCCAAGGTCAGCTCATCGGTTTTGCCATCTTTGACGTCGTTCTCATCGTGGTGCTGTCCATCACCTACCGACCGCTGCTCTTCAGCTCCGTCGACGAGCAGGTGGCGCAGGCAAAAGGCGTTTCCATCGCCGTCATGAACGTGGTCTTCATGGCAATGCTTGCGGGCGTCATCACCATTTCGGTTCAGGCTGTGGGAACGCTGTTGATTTTCGCGCTCGTCGTGACTCCGGCCGCCGCCGCCAATGGCATCGCACGATCCCCGTTCCGGGCCATGGTTCTCGCCTGTTTCATTTGCCTGGTGAGCATTTGGGGTGGACTCCTCGTGAGCTCGATGTTCCCAACTCCTCCGAGCTTCGTCATTGTGACGATTTCGACGCTGATCTGGGCTGTGGCCCGTTTCGTGGAGTCTAGAAGGCACTGATCCCAAGAGACCCCTCTCTCCGGTTCCTCGGTTCCCCCGATTTTTCGCACTCCGTGACATTTGGCCGTCAGTGCGAAGGATAAATAATTCAGAAACGTTGGAATAACAAGGGTTTCGTCTTATCCGTTTTTCGCACTCCGTGAGTTTTAGCCATCAGTGCGAAAAATCGGGTTGCGTAAAGAAAAGCGGGTCTTAAAACTGGGGTTTGGCATCAGAAGGCGAGCAAACGATCCCCAGCACCCGGACAGGGCCACGTTGCGAAGAGTAACCCCCATTTGCGCTGAATCTTGGCTGATTGTGGTGAACTACGCTCGGTTACGATGAATCACAGTCCTTGAATCCGCATGAAACCGAGGCGAACCGGTCCAGAATTCATCACAACCAGAAGAAACTCACCACAACCAGACAGACACGGGCCAGAAAAAAGGAAAAAACACCCCACACCAACACCAATATCAAAAAAAGGGGCAACGTCTTCAGACGCCGCCCCTTTTAGTTTGAAGAATGTCACTTCTTCTTGGACTTCGACTCCTTGGAGCCCTTCTTTGCCTTACCTGCGGCCTGTTCCTCTTCTTCGGCCAGGCGGTTGAGCGTCTCGCTTGCAGGCTCGGCAGGCGACTTTGAGTGATGCTTAATGTCGTCCTTCGTGGGCTCTACGTAGCCGAGGTTGACGTCGAGCAAGTGCTGCGCCATGTCCTCCTCGAGATGCTCTGACAGGGCAATCTCCGAGGCGAGAATGTTACGCGCCTTGGTGAGCATGCGCTTTTCACCCGCGCTCAAACCGTGCTCTTCGTCATCGCGCTGAGCGAGATCGCGCACCACTTCGGCGATCTTATTGACGTCGCCCGTGGCGATCTTTTCAACGTTGAGCTTGTAGCGACGCGACCAATTCGTCTTCTCTTCCTCGATGGGGGTGCGCAAAATCTCGAAGACCTTAGTAACAGCCTTTGCATCGACGATGTCGCGAACGCCAACCTTGTCGAGGTTTTCGGCCGGCACATTGATCACCAAACCGTCGGAAGACAAGATCGACAGCTTGAGATACTTGCGAGTAACACCACGCAGCGTGCGTTCCGAAATTTCTTCGACCCTTGCAGCGCCGTGACGCGGATATACCACGGTATCGCCGACTTTATACGTCATGAAACCTCCACCAGATTATGACTGAACCGTACTATAATGCCATGGCCCATGGACCTGTGATGCCCGTCGCTCTTGTCCCGCACAGTTGCATACACTTGGTTTATGGATGCTCATGCAAAGGCAATGTCGACACCCGAACCGTTGATTGTCGATCACCAGATTCTTGATGCAGTCAGCAACGGCCTGTTTTACAACCCGCATTTTGTCCTGGGTGCGCACGTGCATACGGACGTCTACAAGGGATACGCCACCGTGCGCGTTCTTAAGCCACTTGCGAAAACGGTCACCATCCTCACCCGTGAGGCAGAATACGAGGCCACACACGAGTGGAACGGCATTTTCACGGCTGTCATACCGGTCAAATACGGGGATGACAAGAGCCCCCTGACGCCCGATTACCGCGTGCGCACCACATATCAAGACGGCACAAGTCTCACCGAAGACGACCCCTATCGTTTTCTGCCGACGCTGGGACAGATGGATGTCTATCTCATCGGGGAAGGCCGCCATGAACGCCTGTGGGAAGTCTTAGGCGCCCACGTTCGCACTTTTTCAGATCCGATGGGATCCCCTGACAACCCCAACTCCACCACGCTCTCCGGCGTTGCCTTCGCCGTATGGGCGCCCTCGGCGCGCATGGTGCGCATCGTGGGCGACTTCGACGACTGGGACGGGCGGCCCTACGCCATGCGGTCGATGGGATCCTCGGGGTTGTGGGAGCTGTTTATCCCCGGGCTCACCTCTGGGCAAAAATACAAGTACCAAATTCTCAATGCCAACAACGAGTGGAAAGAGAAATCAGATCCGCTCGAGTCGTACCACGAGATTCCCCCGCGCACAGCCTCTGTCGTTTACGACTCCACCTATCAATGGCATGACGACCAGTGGATGCAACAACGAGCCTCCTCCAACCCCCACATGAAGCCTCTGAGCATCTACGAAGTCCACGCAGGCTCGTGGAAAAAGGGCTACTCCTACCGCCAAATGGCGGACGACCTCGTGGCGTATGTCAAACGCGAGAATTTCACTCACGTGGAGTTCCTCCCGCTCGCCCAACACCCCTTCGCGGGTTCGTGGGGATATCAGGTCACCGGCTACTACGCACCCGACTCCCGTTTTGGCGACCCTGACGATTTCCGTTACCTCGTCGACGCCTTTCATCAAGAAGGCATCGGCGTCATCCTCGACTGGGTTCCGGCGCATTTCCCCAAAGACGACTTCGCTCTCGCCCGCTTTGACGGAACTCCGCTCTACGAGGACCCCGATCCTCTCCGAGGAGAACATCCCGACTGGGGAACTTACATTTTCAACTACGGACGCAACGAGGTTCGCAACTTCTTAGTGGCAAACGCCATCTACTGGCTCAAGGAATTCCACGCCGACGGACTGCGCGTGGACGCCGTCGCATCGATGCTCTATCTCGACTATTCGCGCGAAAACGGCCAGTGGCGCCCGAACCGCTACGGCGGACGGGAAAATCTCGAGGCGATCGATTTCCTCAAAGAGGCCACCGCGACGGCCTACAAGAACAATCCCGGCACCATCATCATCGCCGAAGAATCCACGGCGTGGCCAGGGATCACTGCCCCGACCTCCAGCGGCGGCCTCGGGTTCGGTCTCAAATGGAACATGGGTTGGATGCACGACACGCTGGAATACTTCCAAGAGCAGCCGCTCAACCGCAAGTGGCACCACAACGAGATCACGTTCTCCATGGTCTACGCCTACACGGAACACTACGTTCTGCCGATCTCGCACGACGAAGTAGTGCACGGCAAGGGATCGCTCATCCAACGCATGCCCGGCAGTGACCCGCAGCGCTTCGCTCAGGTTCGCGAACTCTTCGCGTACCAGTGGTCCCATCCCGGCCGCAAACTCACCTTCATGGGCAACGAGATCGCCCAATTCACGGAGTGGGACGACAACCACAGCCTCGACTGGGTGTCGCTCAATTCTCCAGATCACCGTGGCGTTCAAACGCTGGTCGCCGATCTCAACGAGCTGTACCGCACCACCCCTGCGCTGTGGGAGAAAGACTTCGAGGATTCCGGTTTCGAATGGCTCACCAGCGACGACGCCGACCACAACACGCTGAGCTTCATGCGTGTCGACAATCACGGCAACCCCCTCGTCGCCGTCATCAACTTCTCTGGCGCGGCGTGGCACGACTATCAAGTACCGCTTCCTCTTTCTGGCGGCTGGCGTGAGGTACTGACCACCGACGATGAGAAATACAATGGTTCTGGCGTCCACAATGAGAACATTATTGCCGACGCCGGCGCCTATCATTCAAGAAATTGGTCGGCTAAAATCAGCATTCCTGCATTTAGCGCGATATTCTTGAAACCAGAAGATTAATTTTCAGGGTTCCGTCGACGTGTGCGGCGCGGCTTTTCGCCGGGTTGTGCGCGTCCCGATAAGGAGTTAGGCACTAATACTTATGATTGCCGACACAAAGAACACATCCACGCATCCACGCACCATTTTGGTCGTCGAGGATGAACCCACCCTCGCCACCGCTATCGCACAGCGACTCACTGCCGAGGGGTGGACGGCTCGCGTGGCAGGCGACGGTGCAAGCGCTGTTGCCGCCGCCAAGCAGCTGCGTCCCGACCTCATCATCATGGACATCATGCTGCCCGTCATGGATGGTCTCGAGGCGACCAAGCGCATCATCTCCACCCGTCCTGTGCCGGTCCTCATCCTCACCGCCCGTGACGACGAGGCAGACAAGGTCATCGGCCTGGGAGTTGGCGCCGACGATTACATGACCAAGCCCTTCTCCATGCGTGAGCTCATCGCCCGCTGCAAGGCGCTGCTCCGCCGCGTGGAACGCGCCAAGGTCATCGCGAAGAACTCCGAGAACGAAAAGGTTCTCGACTTTGGTTCGCTTGTGATCGACCCCGCGCAGCGCCTCGTCACGCTCAACGACAAGGAAATTCACCTCACCCCCACCGAGTTTGATCTGTTGGCAACGCTGGCCCGTCGCCCCAAGTCGGTTCTCACTCGCGAGAAGCTCCTCGAAGAGGTGTGGGACTGGGTCGATGCCTCCGGCACACGCACCGTCGATTCACACGTCAAGGCGTTGCGTCACAAGCTGGGCCCCTCTTCCATTCGCACCGTCCACGGAGTTGGCTACGCCTTCGAGCCGCCGGAGGACTCCGCCAGCTCGGAGCAGTAGGTCTGCCGGTTACCTCCGGCCCGCGCCACACATCGATTACACAGTCACTGACCCCGCGCCCTTTTCGGTAAGGACGCGGGGTTTCTTGGAGAAAAGACCATGAAGCCCATCACGCAGCTCAAACACACCTCCCTCATTCTCAAGATCACCGCACTCATCGTGGGCGCGACCGCCGTTGCCTTCTGCCTTGCTTGGCTCATGCTCAAGGGCGGGATGAGCGGGTGGATCTCGCTTCCTCTCGTGCTCGCGCTGTTCCTCGTGGTGGGATTCCTGTTCTCCCGCAAGCTCATAGCGCCCCTCACGCAGATGCGCGACGCCGCCGAAGCCATGGCGCAGGGAGACTACGACGTGCGCGTGCGTACCTCAAGCCACGACGAGATCGGTCAGCTGGCCACCTCCTTCAACGTCATGGCGGGTGAGCTGGAGCACGCCGATCAGATGCGTCGCGATCTCATCGCCAACGTCAGCCACGAGTTGCGCACTCCTGTGGCGGCATTGCAGGCACTCGTTGAGAATATGGCGGACGGTGTGGTCGAGCCGACGCCAGCCAACCTCGAGGGCATTCTCGGCCAGACGCACAGACTCAGCGATCTCATCGCATTCCTTCTCGACCTGTCGCGCATGGAGGCCGGTGCGGCGAGCCTTGAGATTACGACCTTTGACTTCCGCGAATTCATCGAAGACACGCTTGAGCCACTCGAAATTGCCGACGCCGGCCACGATCACACCATCACGATCAAGGTGCCGCGGGGAATCAGCATCGAGGCCGATCAGGACCGTTTGCGCCAGCTGTTTACCAACATCATCTCCAACGCCATGAAGCATTCGGCAGACGGGACGGAGGTGCTCATCGAAGGTCATCAGGACGCGGCGAAGGCAACGATCGTGGCCAACGTCATCAACTTCGGATCCCAAATCTCTCCGGAGGATCGATCCGACATCTTCCGTCGTTACGTCAAGGGCGTCGGCAAACCAGGAACCTCCTCGGGCGGGACAGGACTGGGGCTCTCCATCGCGCGCTGGGCCGCCGGATTGCACGGCGGAACCGTCAATGTTGTGGACGACACGCGCGGCACGAACTTCCAGATTGAGCTCCCCAAATATCACATCGCCACGCAGGACTCCCCCGCCAGCGACGACGACCCAGAAAACGACTTCGCCTGACCCTCTTTTTGTCTTCCCTCTCACTCATACTAGGTACACCTATTCGAACAAATGTTCGATTCCTGAAGGAGGTGTGCCATGGAGCAGAGGCAGCAGCAGAGAGCGCTCCCGGCGTTCCACTCACAGAGGGGCGCTCACACACGTCAACGAGCCTCGTCGGTTAAATCCGTCGCCCGAGTCATACCTCGCTCCACGCCACTGCACATTCCCCATGCTCTCGAGGCTGTTCATGCGGGATTCCCCTCGGTTGCTCAGGACTACTTTCTCAGAGATTTCTCCTTTGACGACAACGTCATTACCAATCCAGAGACGACCTTTGCCGTCAGCGTTGCCGGCGATTCCATGGAAGGTGCGGGGATTTACGACGGAGATTTGCTCCTCGTCGATCGCTCACTCACCGCGAGCGATCAGGACATCGTCGTCGCCGTCGTCGATGCAGAGATGACGGTGAAACGACTGTGCTACTCCTCGGAGCACACACCGTATCTGCATCCGGAGAATCCACGGTATCCCGACATTCACCTCGACGATGAGGCTCAGCTCGTCGTCTGGGGAGTTGTCATCGGAAATTACCACTACCAATACCATCATCGTCACCTCTGAGAAGCCCCCACCCACCACCACAAAAAGTATGCAGAAAGGTCATCATGGACGTCTCAAACACTTTTGGCCGCATCTCGTCGTGGGAGGCCACGCCCCTCTTCACCCCGACGGCTCAGATCACAGGCACAACCGTTCCTCAGGAAGTGAGCCATCCTGACGAACCCGCGCAGAGCAGCATCATTCTCGCCGACGCCAACAGCTTTTTCGCCTCTTGTGAGCGCGTGTTCGACCCCACCCTCGCCCACAAACCCGTCGTCGTGCTGTCAAATAACGACGGCTGTGTCGTGGCACGCAGCGCCGAGGCGAAACCACTCATCGCCATGGGCGTCCCGTGGTATCAGGTGCGTGAGATGGCCGAGGAGAACGGAATCGTCGCCCGCAGCTCCAACTACGAGCTGTACGGAAGTCTCTCCTCCCGCATGATGCGTGTCATGCACCACTTCTTTGAACACCAAGAGGTGTACTCAATCGACGAATGCTTCCTCCGTTCGCGCAAGCCCCTCGACGACATCGCTCCCCTCTGCCACGCGATGCGCACCGCAGTACTCCAGGGAGTGGGAATTCCCGTCTCCATCGGCATCGCACCGACGAAAACTCTGGCGAAGGTAACGAATCATTGGGCCAAGCGCAATCCCAACTTCACCGGCGTCTGCGCATGGGAGTCACTCTCTGAGCAGACCCACGACGAGATCCTCGAGCAAACCCCCGTCGACGACATCTGGGGAGTGGGTCGCCGTCTCATGCGCAAACTCGTTGCACGAGGCATCCTCACAGCAAAAGATCTCAGAGATGCCGACCCCACCATGATTCGCCGAAAGTTCTCTGTTCTTCTCCAGCGCACCGTCCTCGAATTGCGCGGCACACCCTGTGTCGAGGATGCGTCCAACGCGCTCGATGGGTTCAGGAAACAACAGATTCTGTGCTCCCGCATGTTCTCCCGTCCCGTGGTCGGTCACACCGAGATTCGACAGGCACTCTCCGTATACGTGCAGAACGCCTGCAGGAGACTGCGGCGGCAGAATTGTCTCACCTCCACTGTGGGAATCTTCTGCGGAGTGAGCCCCTACGCTTCGTCCACCGGTGAATCGTCACTGCCATACGTAACGACCAATCTGGAGACTCCCACTGACAGTCCCCTCGTCATCATGAAAGCCATCAACGAGCGTCTCGTCGACAAAATCGATCCCCACACGCACTACATTCGGGCGGGTGTCATCCTCACAGGTCTGGTGGAATCCGCCTCTTACTACCCCTTGGAGGGGTTCGAGGCGAATCGAGACACTCACAACATCGGTCAGCTCCTCGATACCGCCACCGCGCGGTTTGGCCAATACTCGCTCGGTTTGGGGTACGGGGGAATTCGCGGGCAGGGCCGCAAGGATCACGAAACCGGCGCAACGTGGTCCATGCGCAGAGAAATGCTCTCGAAGCGCTGCACCACCCGCTGGGACGAGATGCCCGTCGTCTCAGCAAAATAAGTCACGCGCATCAGCCACTCCATCGCTCCCGAACCTCTCATCACTTGCAGACCCTTCATCATTCCTGGACCGACGCCACGCTCGCCGCTCCCACGACCCTGAATCCAGCAGCGGTGAGGCGGCGCGCACATCCCAGAAGTGTCGATCCCGTCGTGCAGATGTCGTCGACGAGAAAAACCCGAGAACAGTCCGCCGGAAACTTCTGCGGTCTCACTGTGATGGCGTGCCGAGCACGTTGCTCGCGCGCTCGCGCACCCCGAGCCTGCACTGATTTGCGCCACATTCCCTCGAAGGCCAAGCCCTCCACCACACAAGCAGGCGTGCCACATTCATTCAGCCGCTTCGCTACCGCATCGGCGAGTTCGCGCGTCTGTAACCTTCCTCTCTTTGCCCTCGACTTCGCAGAGGAGGGAGCAGGAACAACCGCGAGGGACGTCGTATCAGAGGACTGCGCAGGCCCATTGCCCCAGCGCATGAGATCGCCACTGGACTTAGCCACGAGGTCTCCAAGGTGGGAGGCCAAGAGGGCGCCGACTTCGAGATCTCCATGATCCTTCCACTGCAGAACTGCTCGCCGCACGGCACCCGAATAGCGGGCACACGACACAACCCCGCCACGCTCAATAAGTTCGGTGGGCATTTTCCGCGTGACGATCACGTCAAAGAGAACGGAGCACTCGGGGCACAACACCTCATCGGGCGCGCCACACCCCGCGCACCCTCGCGGAAAGAGAACGTCACAGACCGTACGCATCCAGTCGTGCACACTATAAAATCCGCCGCTGCGAAATTCACAACTGCGAAATTCACCACCGTCGGATCGTCCACCATGAGATCCATCACTTTGCGATTCTTGAAATGCCATGTCCCCAGCACAGCACAAAAAGCGGCGCAGCCACCACCAAAACCAATAATGTTGAAAACTTCGGGCGCCCCACACAATCCCGACGCTGTTATACGCTCGGACGTATGAGCGCTGAAATCCACCCTGCAGGAACTCCAAAAGACCCAAAAGATCCACAGGAACCGCTCCCCTGGCAACGTCGCGTCTACCGCGATCCGCACGGTCGTGGCATGCGTCAACCCCTCTTCGGTGCCCGCATTCCGCGTTACCGCACCAAGGCGGGGCAATTCGACGGGGCCGTCGTCTCCCAACTCAAGCGCCTTCATCAAGCGTGGCCTCAACTCATAGAATCCATCCAGTGCGCCGTGGAAGACGTTCCGCCTTCAGACCCACTTCCCTGGGAGGATCGCGAGGTGACGCGATCACGCGCCTTTCCCGCAGAACACGATCAACCGGCACGCATCGTGATGTATCGTCGTCCGCTCGAATCAATTGCCCGTGACGGCGTTGACCTTCAGCTTCTTATCCGTGACGAAATGGTTGCCCGCCTGTCTGACATCAGTGGAAAACGCCCCGAGGAAATCGACCCCGATTGGGGCCGGTGAGCGACCTTTTCAGCCTCACTCAACCGAGGCGAGCAACGACCTGGTGGCATCAACTTCCGTCGTCTGTGGCATGAGGCTCGTCGCGCCGATGGTGGCCGCCTGCTCCACGTGGGCTGTATCCAGCGCCTTCGACGTCAGCGTCGCCGCGAATGAGACCTCGGCGGCGTTTGGAGACGTCATCGCGAGCGTGCGAGCCTTACCCATATCCGCCATCTTCACGCTTATCGCATGACCCGCAGAAACGGTCTTCTTCGTCGTCGCCACGAGTTTTCCACTGTCGTCGAATCCCTCGAGACTCACCTGAGCATCCGAGGCACCCGCGTTTGCCAGAACGGCCGTGCCGTCCACTTCGTCGGGAAGGGTAATGGCGCTGTGAGACACGGTGGGTTGCGCGGTCACCACTGAGAAATCCTGCTTGTCACTGCCCCGAATTGCCGTCGCCGAGGCGTAGAGTTTCGCCGTCTCGTCGCTGGATTCCACCTTGATGGCGGACGTCTTCGCGGGGACTGATCCAAGATCGAGAACCGCAACCTTGTGGGCCTCAATATCCGCCGTCGTCTTCTGCTTGGTTCCGTCAGAACCCATCCACGAGACCGTGAGCGACTGCGCTCGCGTCGAGAAAACCCGCAAGGCAACCTTCTGGCCCTTCTCCACTCCTGTGAGCACCGCACTCTTCCCCCTGGCGGCGGACGCTGCGATGGAGGATGCCGCAGGGACGTAGTCGACGCCATGAGGTGTCAGCCCCTCCGCGGACGTCACTTTCACCGTGGAAAACACCGGGACCACCTGACTGGAGACTGTGACGAACAGCCCCTTCTGATCCGGGGCTGCGGCGCTGAGGTCGAGGCTCGTCTCCGCGTGGGCCTTCACCGTCAGACTCGTGTTGGTCGAGGCGGCGAGGCGCTGCGACGAAGTCGTTCCCCACAGGCTCACTTTCACCGAGGTCGGCTTGTCGGAAGTGTTTGCCACCACGAGCGTGTCGGTCATTCCGGTCGTAGTCTGCGGAACGAGGAAGGAGGAGGTCAGGTGTGAGGAGCTGCACGGCGTCGCGGCAAGTCCCTGAACATCGCCGTCACTGGCCCACGAGGCAACCGTTCCGGTACTTCCGGTGCCAGCGTCCGCGCTCAGCAACGTGGAGCTGAGGATGGAGGCCTGCTGGGCCTTCTGCCCTCCGAGTGCGAGTGAGTCCTCGCCGGAGGCCAACGTCGCCACTTGCTTGCCGGCGATCGGACTGAGCGTCGAACTGTAGACGGAACCAATTGAGGCAAACCGAGCAGACGAAGACAAATCCCCCTGAGACACCGAGAACTCTGAATCACCGTAGGATTCTTGATCTGCCAGACCCACTTGAGAGGGGCAATAGCTCGTCAGTAAGGTCTGACTCACCTGCTGGGCGATGCGTTGAGAACCGTCGGCTCCCGCTGTGTCGCTTACTCGAACAAGTCCGGAGGCACTCACTCCCACGACGGTGACCGCAACGACAGCAATTGCACTGACGAGAGATATGGTCCACAGCGAGAGTCGCCCACCGGTCTTTCTGCCGGTTTGCGCCGGCGCGGACGACCTCGACTCCGACGACGTTTCGTGCGTGTCCTTCATCGGTCCTCCTCCTGAACGAACGTGCGACTTCTGGGTATGGCGACAATCAGATACGCGAGCACGACGATTCCCATCAGCACCAGCCACACCACGCGCAGAGGATCGGAATAGGATGCCGTCTCCGCCTCGATGTTGATGTGCTGCTTTCCACTCTGTTCAGCTCCGCTGAGTCGCACGTAGAGACCCGTGGAGTTGTCCACAACCTGCTCGGTGCCGTCACTGGCGGTCACGTGCGCTGCGAGATCGGCGCGAGGCGTCGACGTAGAGGCGGGAATGTAGATTCCCGAGAAACCCATCTGCGTCAACTTCTCGATGGAGGTGCTGTCGTTGTCCGAGAGCAACTTCGCCGCAATGGAACGCAACTGGTCCTCCTGCTTGTTAGCAGAGAGCATGGAGTCGATCTGAGTGGTGGCATTGACGTCGACGAGATCACCGGCGGGAGTTCGCATCACGGAGTAGTCGACGCTGGTGGGGCTGTCGGCGAAGAGCGCCAACACGCGCGCCCCGGGGGTCTCTTCCAAATCCTGGGCGGCAATGATGGGCAGCTCGTCGCCGTTCATGACCTTGAGACCATTCTGCGCACTCCACGAGGCGGCCACGATACCGATACTCACCGCGGCGGCAAGCGTGATGACGACCGCCACTGCGGGACGTAAGAGGCGACCGAGGCCCGCGCTGCCGCGTTTCACTGTCGCCATCTCCTCGGCAGTGACGAGGAAGGCGGTGTCGTTCTTTCCCGTCACCGCGCAGGCCGCAACCAGCAGGCCCAAGGCCAGAAATGCCACGGCGGGAAGTACAGATGCCGCCACCGGTTCGCCTGAGTCCATTCCAACGGCGACGCGGGGTGCGAAGAAGCCGAGAATTGCTCCTGCCGCCGCGACGACCCACGCCATACGAGACAGACGCAGACCGCTGGGAACGAAAAGCGCAGCGAGCGCGCAGACGAGCACGAGGCAGGCCGCGGCGACCAGAATCCACGCGAGCGCATGCTGCCACGCTGAGCCCAGCGAGAAGGCGGAAGCAAAGGCAAGCCGAAGGCGCCCGATAATGCCATCCGCTCCCGGAGCTCCCTGGATGGATTGATCGGGAACCGAGGCATCGACGAAGAGCTGGCGCCACAGACCCTCTCTGAAGTGCACCAACATACTGAAGAAGGTGGGCATGAGGACCACGATCGAGGGCAACGGCATGAGAAGGAGCATGGCGCGATGGGTGCGCACAGTCACGAGGAAGGCCGCAAAGACGAGGAAGAACGGAATGACCAACTGGGGCTCACTCAACGCTACGAAGGTCATCGAGAGGCCTGCAAGCGCGGCCGCCTGAATGGACGAATACGGCACACGCGGCTCGTCGACGGCGTACATTCCCACGGCGCGGAACACCAGATAGAAGCTCACGGGCAGGAAGACGAAGACCACCAGCATCGGCAGCTGACCGGTCTGGTACACACCGAGGAGACCGGGCAACACGCCCCAGAGAAGAGCCGCCGAGAAACGCAGCGGGTTGGACCGTGTCACGACGCCTGCCAGGGCCCAGAAGCTCATCATCATGAGCAGTGGGCTCAGAAGGATGAAGAGCGAGACCGCCACCGCGGCGTGGCCACCAGTGATCGCCGAAAGAACCGTGAGAACAAGGGCAAAAGGCAAGGGTGCGGCCGCAGTTCCGAGTCCTGCAGAGAAACTCCACATGGTGGTGGCTGTTTTCACAACGGTCGGCAAGCTTGCCGCCGTAGGGACAAGCACAGAGGAGTAGAGAGACGAACCTGCGAAGACCCCGCCCAGGACGCTCCAATTCATTGCGACGCTGGCGGCGAGTCCCACGAGCACCAACAGGAGAACCCACACCATACGACGTCGGCGCAACTGATGAAGGTGGTCAAGCGCCAGGGGGCTCAGTACCAGGCCTCCCCGTTGAGCGGAAAAGACCTTTTGACGCTCGCGCCATTCCGCCATCTGATTCCTGCTGGCCACCAACGAGGCGAACCGGCCGCGGTCCTGCCGCGGAAGGTGGTGCAGCCTCATCCGCGCAGACAGTGACTGCGGCGTACGCGCCAGGGCCCTCCACGGAGCCAGCAATTCGCACACCGCCTCATAGGGTTCCTTGGCGAAGAGCTTGCCAACAAAGAGGCCGATGGCGGCAAACACCCACGCGATCCAGAGGAAAGGCTTCTTCCACGGCGAATTCTCAGTGGAGGCAAAGCGATCTCGCGCAGTGATCTGTTCGATGTAGGCACTGCGCGGCGTCTGAGCGTCGAGAGGCTCTCCCTCGCGCGTTCTCACACCGCTGAAGCGCGCACGTCGATGTGCCGTCACGACCCTGGGAGCTACGACTACGCGGCCGCCTGACAAATACACGCGGCGAGCGAAGTCGATTCCCTCGCCGAAAGTCCCGTACCAGGCGTCCGTTCCGGAAAGATTCATCCATGTCGAGCGCGAGACAAGGGCTCCGGCAAGGCTGACACCGAAGACGTCCTGTCGATTGTTGTATTGGTCCTGATCTTCTTCCCCGTCGACGACGAGGGAGACGCGGCGGTGTCGGCGCGAAACGAAGTATCCCACGTTTTGGAGCGTGCCCGTTTCCCAATCGACCTGTTTGGTTCCGATGAGCTTGGCCCCCGGAGAATTGCGATCCGCTTCCAACAGCATCTCAAGCGCCTGGGTCGAGACCGGCCGAGAGTCGTCATGTAACAGCCACAGATGGGACGTCGTGGAACGCACTGCACCCGCGGCGATGCCTTTCGATACGGCGTCACCAAAGCTTGCCGCATGCGGAGTGGGAACGATCTGGAGATCGACACTGACGTCGACGCCGAGGGACGGCAGGCCGTCCGTGCGCAGAGGACTGGGAATCGACAGCGAGAAACGCTCGACACCAGAGGAGCTCGCCGTGCAGTCGGCAATGATGATGACCGACGGGAGAACCGACTGAGAAAGAACTGCGTCAAGCGTCTGAGCGACGTACGAAAGATCCGCTTCGACTGTCACGATGGCCGCGACTGCGGGATTCACTTGACGGGGAGTTCGCGGCGCCGAGTCAACGCAGGAGCGCACGATGGCGCGAAGGTTGGCGGGCCGCCCTATGTTCTTCTCATTCACGGAATTCACCCTTCCACTTTAGGAAGAGGAGAGCCTGCCACGGGGTTGAGCCACTCATATGTGCGAGTATTTCACTCTCTCACAGCCGTAAAGCCACCTGCGCTGCGTTGAAGCTCAGGCCTGATTCTTCTTGTAGCGGCGTCTTTCGCGCTCGCTCATCCCGCCCCATATTCCGAAGCGCTCGTCCTGCTCGAGGGCCCACTTCAGGCACTGCTCTCGGACTTCACATTGCGCGCAGATTGACTTAGCAACCGCCGCAGAACCACCTTTTTCCGGGAAAAAAGCCTCCGGATCGGTCTGCGCACACAACGCCTTGTGGTGCCATGACGTGTCGTCACGTTCACCAAAGAGTCCCCACAGGGCGCCGTCGGTAGCATCCTCCGCGGCGTCCGGTGTGGAAGCATCATCGAACAAATCCCACATTTCTCTCTCCGAACCAATCGGCCAACCTGCTCTCAACAGGATCTTCGAGCTCTCTCGACTCTTCAGTCATAAATTACACATGTGTTATTCGTGAATGTCAAATTTTTCTGCACAATTCCCACGTTTTTGATATCGCTGTGGTAGGGATGCGTGGAGATTTTGACCTGAAATTGGCTCTCCAACCCGCTGGCAACGTGAGGCCTTCGGCGTCAGGAAGAGGCTCGACGCCTCCCGTTTCCCGGGCATCGCGCCTATCGACGATTCTGTGTGACGACTCTGGGTGGGATATACTGCCTTTCAGATTCGTTCAGAATATAGCGTTACGGTGTGAAGGCACTTTTATTCACTCCTCTAGAAGGGACCAGTTGATGGCATCTCCCGCTCATCGCCCCTCTCGGGCAAAGGAACCCGTGCCCAATCTGGCGCACACATCCTCGAACGAGCCGCTCCATTCCACTGGTTTCATCAACTCTCACCACGTGCGCACGGGGATCGTGTTGGCATTGACCGCCATTTTGGCCTTCGTCGCCACCTTTGCCGCGGCGTCGTATCTCGACTTCTTCAACACCGTCAAAGGCACCGGAGTCAAGTACATCGCCCAAAAAGGCGAGAAGGTGACCTCGATCGTCGATCCCAACAACGGCGAGCCCCTCAACATCGTCCTCATGGGCCAAGATACCCGCGACGGCGCAGGCAACTCGGCCATCGGCGGCACCGCCTCGGACGAGCATCACGCCGACACGACGATGATCGTCCAGATCTCAGCCGACCGCTCCTACATCAATCTCGTCTCAATCCCCCGCGACTCCATGGTCAATGCGCCCAGTTGCGAGACGTCCAAGGGCACCATGGCCTCTCCAGGCACTGTGATGTTCAACTCCATCTTCTCCTCCGCCTACAACTACGGTGGCGACATCGCTTCAGCGGCAAGCTGCACGACGGCCGCCCTGGCCCAACTCACCGGGCTCAACCTGTCGCTCTTCATGGTGGCTGACTTCCAGGGGCTCAAAAAGATGATTGACGCGGTCGGCGGCGTCGACCTGTGCATCCCCCAAGACGTGAGCGACAACTACACGGGACTGAAGCTCAGCAAGGGCATGCAGCATCTCAACGGAAATCTCGCCACCCAGTACGCACGTTTGCGCCACGGCATTGGCGACGGTTCCGACATCATGCGCACCACTCGTCAGCAGTACCTCATCAAGGCTCTCATCAACCGAGTTCTGACGAAGAACATCCTCACCAACTCGGATCAGCTCTACCAGCTGGTTCACACCGGCATCAGTGCCCTGCAGATGAGCGAACAGCTCGCCGACCTCAACACCTTGGCCGGTCTCGCGTACAGCCTGCGCAACTTCAAGACCTCCAATCTCTACTCGCGTACCGTGCCAACTGAGGCCTACCCCAGCGATCTCAACCGCGTGCAGTGGGCATCGGGAGCAACCGCCTTGTGGTCCAAGATGAAGGCGGACAAGCCCATCGCGCTCTCCACCGGCACCTCGTCGAAGTCATCGAAGTCGTCGGACACGAGTTCCGATTCAGACTCGAACTCCGATTCCACCACCAAGGGCAAGGTCAATTCGAAGACGGGCCTCATCACAGAATCCGATGGAACCCTCGTCGACCCGAAGACCGGCGGCACGGTGGACCCAGAGACCGGAATCATCAAGGATCCGGACACCGGCTATTCCATGGGACTCGCAGATCAGTATCTCGCCGCGACCGTGTGTGCTGTTACTGCGCAGAAGTAGCTGCCTTACCTTACAGAATCGCTCTGGTGCGCGATAGTCGAATGAGTACGACGCACAAGAGGGCAAGACAGGGGTAAGTAGTATGGCGCTAGATCCTCACTCCACATCCGACGACGATTCCTTTGCGCCCCCCAGCTTCATCCCCTCAGCCCCTCACAAGCGTGCCTCGCAGAATGCCGACACCTCGTCTCTGCCACCGAGCTTCACCCCTTCAGGGGCCAGCGGCAAGCCTACGATGACACCCAGCAGCGATCAGACACCGGTGGGCAGCAAGCAGCCTCTCCTCCCCCGCGAACCCCGCAGGGCCGGGGGCTCCAGCAGAAGTCTGAAGGCTTCTACCGACACCGATTATCCGGCACAGCCATCTCAGCCGTCTCGCCCGTCTTTCCCATCAGGAGGAAGACCAAACCGGGGCAACGCAGGCGCGAGCGCAACCCAAAAAAGACGGCCCGGCCGCATCGTGGCACGCGTCATCTTAGCGATCCTCGCAATCCTTGCCATCCTCCTGGCGGTCGTCTACTTCTGGGTCAACAGCCAATTGCAGCACTTCGACGGTCTCTCCGATCGCGCCGACGACTCTGCGGAGACGTGGCTCATCACGGGTTCCGACGTGCGCGATGGGACTGCGGGAACAGGTGCGAAAGGCTCCGTCGACGGCGAACGCACCGACAGCATCATGGTGCTCGTCAAGCCACAATCGGGAAGATCCGCACTCATCTCAATTCCCCGAGACACCTTCGTCACCGTTGACGGCACCGACATGAAGATCAACGCGGTCGCAGAAACCCACGATTGGAAGAAACTCACCGAGACGGTAGAAGGCATCACCGATCTCAAAATCGATCATCTCGTCCGCATCGGTTTCGGCGGCGTCACCAAGGTCGTCGACGCTGTCGGCGGCATCGAATTGTGCTACAACAGATCCTTCACTGACACCTACGCAAACCTCACCTGGGACGCCGGATGTCACACGGTCAACGGCAGCACGGCCCTCAAGTTCTCCCGTGCCCGCTACTCCGACCCCAAAGGCGACTTCGGCCGCACGGAGCGTCAGCGCATGGTCATCCAGGCCATCGCTAAAAAGGCTGCGACCCCGAGCACGATTCTCAACCCTGTAAAGGCCCAGAAAATCGCCTCTTCTACACTCTCCGTCATCAAGGTGGACGAGAATGCCAGCGCTTTCTCCCTGGTGAAAATGGCCTTCGCCTTCAAGAGCGCTACCGGCAGCGACGGCATCACGGGAACCGTGTACTACAGCAACCCCGATTACTATCCGTCCTCCGGCATCGGATCCACCATTCTGCTCGACAGCGAGAAGACGACGGATCTCTTCGACAAGATCGCCGATGGAACCCAGGCCAAGGGCACTGTCGGAGGCTACGTCCAATAGTTCCAATAATTCGGTAAAGGGCTCCAAGCATCTTCCCATTCGACCACAGGGTCCGTTTTTTCGTGCCCGCGAAGCTCGCCTGTCTCATGATGGAGAGATGACTCGCTCCGCAACTGCTCGCACACCCGCCGCCAGATCCTCTACTGCGGCGGCCCGCTGGGGACTCCTCGCCGGTCTCAGCCCGTTACTCGCGCAATCCGTGATGCTCGTCATCGCGGCCCTTCAACGCAACTGGATGTTTTTCGCCATGGTCGTTCCCGGAGTTCTCATGAGCGCCACCTACGCCATGACGTCGCTGATGAGGCACAGAGCCGAGCGCGCCGCCTCATCAGGGGCACCGCCAGATGGCGCGAATGCTGTTCTGCCACCCTCCGATTCGGGCGGCACCGGTGCCTTCGCTACGCCCGCGCGACTCGATACGTCGACGCTAGCATCGCTGCCCGTCCTCTCCCTCCCGACTTCTGAGAACGGCCACGGCGCAGAGACGGAGTATCGACCGCTATCGCAAAATCTGTGGAAGTTCTGCGTGTCCGAATGGGAACGCACCGGCGACACCAGTCCGCAACACCCCACTGTGCGCGCCTGCATGGGAGTCGTTGCCACGCAAAATGGAAAAAATAAAGATCCGGTGCCTCTCAGCCTCGACTTGTGTTCCCGGGGACCTCACGCCTTGGTCGCCGGCACCACGGGCTCGGGAAAATCGATGTTTCTTCAAAGTTGGTGCGTCTCCATGGCGCTGCAATACCCACCCGACAAGGTGAACTTCATCCTCCTCGATTTCAAGGGAGGTGCCACCTTCAGGGTGTTGCACCGTCTGCCTCACGTGGTGGGATTCGTGTCAGATCTCAACATGGCACACGCGGTACGCGCCCTGCGAGCCATCGAGGCGGAGCTCAAGCGCAGGGAGAACCTCATCGCCCAGGCCGGCGTCGGATCGGTGGACGAGCTCGACGACCCGCCCCCGCGCCTGATCATCGTGGTCGACGAGTTCCATGCTCTTCGCTTCGCCCTGCCCGACTATTCCGATCACCTCGTTCGCATCGCCGCGCAGGGTCGCTCGCTGGCAATGCATCTCATCCTCTCGACGCAGAATCCCCAGGGGCAAGTCAGCACCGACATGAAGGCCAACATCAATCTCAACATCTGCCTTCGCGTCAAAGATCGCCTCCAATCGATGGAGATGCTGGGTACGGCACAGGCGGCGGAATTCACGGCCTCCTCCCCGGGGATGGGGATACTCAACGATTCCGAGAGCGTCCGAGTATTCCGAGCGGCCACCATCGACGACACCGAACTCATCGTGGCCCACATTTACCGCTGCTTGCGCTTTTATGGCGGCACGCCTCCCTCGCCGCTGTTCACTCCGCCCCTCCCCGCCAGGCTCACCCGCGAAGATATTCCGCTCCAATCTGAGCACATAACAGCCGAGCCACTCATCGGATGCAGCGACGACGGAGTCCTCCTTCACCCGTGCCTTCTCGACCTCGCGTCGGGCAACCTCGCCATCATCGGCCCCGACGGGCGTGGCAAAACGACACTGTTGCAAAATATCGGGACTCAATTGCGCACGATTTCACTGCAGTCGAGGTTGCGGTGGACGGTGAAGACCGACCACGGATACCTGGATCACCCCGGTCTGCCTCGTCAACGGGCGCTCAGCTCGATATCTCACCACCTTGCCTGTGATTACTGGCTGATAGACGGAGCCGACGAATTGCTCGATCCCTTATCTCGCGACAAACTCCACGAGGAATTCATGCAGGCTCTACAGATGAAGTCCCGCAGAGTTCTCTTCACGCTGACCTCGGCGCGCTACGTCCGCTACCCCGACCATTGTTCCCTGCGCATCGTATTTCCCTCGGGCGAACAGACCAGCGACGTCATGGCCGGAATTCCGGCACCACTGTTACGGCAGTGGGCACCCGAAGACTACGAAATACCGGGCCGGGGCGTGTGCCTGAGCGGCTCGGGAGCTCGAACCATACAGTGCTTGGAGCACCAGCCATGATGACACGCGGACCGTAGCACAGATGAAAGAGTAAAAACACCCTTGAAATCTCAGGAAAATCATGGTTATCTCAGTAATGGAAGTAATTCAGTAACGAATGAAAGTTTCGAGGTTTTCACGTGAGCAATGCTTTTGATTGGCGAGCTGAGGCCGCCTGTCGTGATAAAGATCCTGAACTGTTCTTCCCGGTTGGCAACACGGGTACGTCCCTTCAGCAGATCGAAGAGGCAAAGGCCGTCTGCCGCACCTGCAAGGTCATCGATGCCTGCCTGAAGTGGGCTTTGGACACCAACCAGGACTCCGGCGTCTGGGGTGGATTGAGCGAGGATGAGCGTCGCGCCCTCAAGCGTCGCGCCATGCGCGCCCGCCGTTCCTCCGCAATGCAGATGAACGCCTGAGCTTCATATAGCTTCAAAAATCCCTGCCCCAGCATTCTGGGCGCAGGGATTTTGCATATCTGCTACCGCACCTTCTACCGTGTAATCCGTGCGGCCGCACTCGAGGTTACGCGCGGTGTCATTTCATTCGGCCTGAGCGGCGCGCAGCTTGATATTGAGAATCACCCTGGTTCCACCCTCTCGTCGCGGCTCCCACTTGACGGTCCCGCCGAAGTCGGACTGGACGAAGGTGTTGATGATCTGGGTTCCCAGTCCCGTTCCGTGTGTCCGCTCGTGGGCATGGTCTGGATCGTCTTCAAAGCCGATTCCGTCATCCTCTACGACCACGTTGAGGTTGTTGCCTCCACGCCCCACCGAGATAACAATATGCCCCTCCTTGATCCCCTCAAAGCCGTGCTCGACGGCGTTGGTCACCAACTCCGTGAGAACCAGGGACAGCGGGGTTGCATCCTGGGCGGGCATCATGCCAAAGCTTCCGATGTAGGAAATCTCGATGTGTTGGCCTTCGGTGCTTGCCAGATCGACGCTCATCCGCAGGAGGTTGGAGATGACGGAGTCGAAATCCACCACCTCGTCGGCGGTTTGGCTCAGCCCCTCGTGAACCACCGCGATTGTTTCAACGCGACGCATTGCCTCCCCCAGGGCCTTCTTGACCTCTGGATCGTTGGTGCGACGAGACTGGAGTCGCAAGAGCGCGGACACCGCTTGCAGATTGTTCTTCACACGATGGTGAATTTCGGCAATGGTGGCGTCCTTCGTCTTGAGCTGCTGATCCCTTCTGCGCAGCTCGGTTACGTCGCGACAGAGGATGACCGCACCACTGTGCCCCGATTTCCCACTCAGGGGCCACGAGCGGATGGAGATGGCGGCACCGTTGGCCTCGAGGTCGGAATCGACCGGCGCCTTACCCGACAACACCAGCGGTAGTTGCTCGGGCACCGGATCCGACTTGTGGATGAGGCTCACGCCAAGCTCGATGAGGTTCTGCCCTTCCATCACCGAATTGTTGCCCAGGCGCTTGAAGCAGCTCACCGCATTGGGGGAAGCGTATTCGACGGACCCGTCAGCGGAGAGAATGATGAAGCCATCGGGAACGCGCGCGTTGTGGCGCTGACTCAGCACGGAATCCGTATAGGGGAAAGTGCCACCCGGGATCATGGCAAAGAGGTCCTTCGCGGCCTTGATGCTCTCCGACTCGTAGCGACCCGTGGCAGCCCTCGTCGAAAGGTTGGTCTCGCGCACAATGACGGCGAGGGGCTTGTCGTTGTGCCACACGCAGGCCACGACATCGCAGATCGAATAGTCATCAATCATTCGGATGGACTCGGAGCGCACCACCTCGCGCGATCCAAAGGCCCTGATGAGCAGGGGACGCAGCTGATCGTCCACCATATGCCCCACGAGGTCGTCGGGGCGCACTGACAGAACCGTAGAAGGTCTGCACTGGCCCGCATAGACGAATTGACCATCGGCGACGGGTATCGCCAGAAGGAGGTCGGCATAACCCAGATCGGCGATGACCTGCCAGTCGGCCACAAGATGATGGAGCCACTCGCGGTCGCTTGCGTTCAGACCGGGGGCATCTGCAATAATTTTGGCGAAATCTGTCACATGTCAATCGTAAGGGCGTGGCTCGATATCGGCTCACCCGCAATCGGGCAGAAAGGTCTCGTCCCGAACCTACGCTATCGTAAGTTACGTTGTCGTAGGTTTTGTGGAAATCTGCTATGGCTACAGGCCACATGCAGAAAGTCCGTATAAACCGAGAAGTACCAAGAAATAAGGCGGGTTTGCAGATGAGTAACGCATCGATATCGCTCCCGGGCGCACCTCACACAGCGCACGGCGGCGCACAGACAGACCATAAGACATCACAGTCGAAGGGAGCCTCTTCCATGTCGCAAAAAAACACGAACGATTCCTCCCCTAACAAGGTCACAAAGAAGCGCGAGCGCAAGGTACGTCTCGACGTGCATGGCCGCCCCAAGCCGCTCATGCGCGGTTGGATTCACGCGGGCGCCACTCCCCTCGCCCTCGCCGGGGGAATCGTCGCCATCTGCCTCGCGCCCTTCGCGGCCATGAAGGCCGCCTGCGCCATCTACATGACCGCTTCCCTGGTGCTCTTTGGCAACTCCGCGTTCTATCACATTGGGGACTGGTCCCCCAAGGTCACCGACGTCCTGCGCCGTCTCGACCACATGAACATCTTCCTGCTCATCGCCGGCACCTACACGCCCATGGCGTTCGCGCTCGAGCCCCTGTGGCGCAATACAATTCTCATCGCCCTGTGGTCCTCCACGGGAGTCGCACTCATCATCCACCTCATCTGGATCAGCGCCCCTCGCTGGCTCTACACCATCACCTACATCGTCTTCGGCGTCTCCGGGGTTGCCTTCCTCCCGCTGTACTGGATCTCTCCCCTCGCCGGCCCCGCAGTCGTCTGGCTCATCGCCGCCGGTGGCGCGGTGTACATTCTGGGAGCGGTGGTCTACGGCAAGCGGTGGCCGGACCCCAGTCCTAAGATTTTCGGATTCCACGAGATCTTTCACTCGGCAACCGTCGCCGGGTATGCCTGCCACATGGTGGCGATCTTCCTCGTCATCGGGAAAATGCGCGGAATCATGTGACGCACGCGTCGCGTGAATGCATGAAGGGCCCCAGCCAACGATGTGTGGCTGGGGCCCTTCATGCATTCACGCAGCAGTGCTTAAGTGGCAGCTACTTCAGTGGCTCAGAATCTACGATTCCTACGGTAATTTTCTTACCGTTTGGTGCGTCGTACGTCACCTTGTCTCCCTTTTTGGCTCCCATGATGGCGGATCCGATGGGAGACTCGGGGCTGATCACGTCGAGATCCGTCGCGACAGCGATCTCACGCGATCCCAACACGTACACGGCTTCATTCCCGGCGATGTCAATGGTGACCTTCGAGCCATTGCCGACGTGCCCCGCAGGAGGCGCCTTGAGAATTTGCGCCGCGCGCAGCTTCACGATGAGCTCGTTGATACGGCCCTCGTTCTTTCCCTGCGCATCCTTTGCGGCTTGGTATCCGCCATTCTCGCTGAGATCACCCTCCGCTCGCGCAGTGGCGATCTTCTCGGCGATGTCTTCGCGCATCTCGCCCTGACGCATGTCAAGCTCCTGCTTGAGCTTGTCGTAGGCCTCCTGAGTAAGAAGAATCGTCTTCTCGTCGTCATTAGCCATGTGACCACACTCCTTCACGTCTTTACCCTCTATTTGGGCAACAGACTTTGCATTTTACCCCGGAATGCTCCGGCCTCCCGCATGACACCGCTAGCCTGCGGGAAGAATCGTTCGTATCAGCGAGTTGAAATGATGTCTACCACGAAGACCAAGGTGTCTCCACCACCGATGCCCGCCTGCGGAATTCCGCGGGAACCATAGCCGTACTCCGGAGGAATCGAGAGCAGAAGACGGGAGCCGACGTTGTGACCCACCACCGTCTGGTCCCAGCCCTTGATGACCTGGCCGACACCAATGCCGAAGCTGGCGGGCTCGTGGCGGTCAAAGCTCGAATCGAAGGGGGTCGTTGAGCCCCACACCACGCCGTGGTAGTTCACGGTGACCGTGTCACCCTTGCGGACCACGGGACCGTCACCTTCGACGACCTCGACGGACTTCAGGCCCGTCGGTGCCTGCGGCGCCGGGAACTCCAGGACGGGGGCAGCACCAAATTCAGCGTTGACTTTCGGCATGGTTTCATCAGCCATAGTTACTCCTTCATTCGCATATTCACATACGTGAGTCTGGACGGTACACATCTGTGCCGTCAAGGGTATCGGGCTTCGCTGACAATTGCGCCCCACATGACTCCAGACGCACCGTATCGAGGGATCAGTAGAGGTAGGAATACACCTGGGCGAGGAAGAATATCCCGCAGCCCGCAACGATCAGTTCCACAATGATGAGCGTCCAGACGGCGGGCCAGCCAACGTGCTTCTTCGCGGTCAGGAGCCTGCCGAAGAAGAATCCCAGCGCGCCGATGACGATGCAGTTGATCACCACTGCCCAAAAGGACATGCCGTGCAAGGCGGCTCCCCCTGCGGCGGCCACAATGGAATTAAAAATCGCGGGGACGACCGTTCCTCCCCACAATCCGAAGCACGCCGCCCCCATGCCCGCGTAGA
Organism: Bifidobacteriaceae bacterium; assembly: GCA_022649925.1. Classification (GTDB taxonomy): domain Bacteria; phylum Actinomycetota; class Actinomycetes; order Actinomycetales; family Bifidobacteriaceae; genus JALCQC01. The sequence continues at coordinate 25,486 of JALCOX010000011.1, forward strand.
GGAGAGGGACCCACCGCGACGATACTCGCCGCTCCACCGTCTCCCCGACCCACATCAGCACGAGGCCAACAGTGGCGCAGAAGCCAACGGAGAGAAGCCCCGACACCGCGATCCATGGCAACACAGTGAGGAGACCGGCGGAGAGCGCCACGTAGAGAGGGGCCACCACGACCTGGCAGACGCACATCACGGTACCCGCCAGAACGATCGTCCCCACTTGCGAGGGAACCGAGGTGATGGCATCTTCCGTATCCCACCGCGACGCGGGGATATGTGGTGCGGCATCGTGCGTTGACTTGCGGGGCATAAAACCCACTTTCTGATCGTGAGAGTCTATTGCCGGTCTAGCAGAGATTTTTTAAATTCTGATGTAGTGAGCACCCGCGAGCTCACATTGGGCGATATACACCACGCCGGATCCCACGATCTGTGTCCCCAATGGCAGGTCTTTTGCAGCCAAACCGTGTGCCTTCATCGCGTTGTTGCAGGCGGCAAGTTTCACGCCCTCGGGAAGTTCGGAGATCTCCTTGTCTATCAGACCCTCGATCGCTTCACCGTTGACGACCACGAGAGGCTGAACCTGCTCCACCGCGTCACGAATGCGCTGGGCCGCCGTGAGAGCCTTCCTCACATCGGACGCTGCATTCGAAGCGTGCACCACAACGGTTCGCGGACCGATCTCATTTGTTTCCATCGCAGATTCCTTTCACCTTCAGCATTGTCGTCATGCACACCATCTGTATTATTGTGTGTCCGTACTTGTGTCGTATCCATTCATATTCGACTCATATTTGACCGAAAGCACACCATGACCTCACCTTATTCCCCTCAGCAGCCATCGTCCGGTTTCCCCGGACGCTCTCCCATTGCCCCAATGAGGACCGACCGCAGTCTGCTGAAATATATACTTTTCGGCATCATCACGCTGGGTATTTACGACATCGTCGTTCTGACAGAGACCACCAACACGGTCAACACCATCATCTCGCGTTACGACGGTCGCCGCAGCATGCATTATCTCCTCATGTTCTTTATCTTCGGATGGTTGACCGGGGGCATCGCCTGGCTCGTGTGGTACCACCGCATCAGCAATCGCATCGGAGACGAGCTGCAACGTCGCGGCCACGACCGCCTCATCAGCGCCTCTGACTACTGGCTGTGGGGCATCCTGGGATCGCTGATCGTCGTGGGGCCCTTTGTCTATCTGTACAAGCTCTTCAACGCCGTCAACACGTTGGCCTGGGATTACAACCAGCGCGGCTGAGTGCGCGGAGTTTGATTTCTGTAGATAGCAGATTTTGTGCCCCGGGCGGGGCTCGAACCCGCATGTCTTGCGACGGAGGATTTTAAGTCCGCTGCGTATACCATTTCGCCACCGGGGCGAGCACTGTAAAGCTGCCTCAACTTGGCAGCCACTCAAGAGACTACCAAATCTTGCGGTCAATGAGCGAGCGTGGATCCGCCGAGCCCCAGTAACTCTCTGCCTCGGTCGAGAACAAGTCCGTCGAGGAGCCCCTGTTCGGAGGCGATGTAAGAATCGATGAGACGCCCGTCAGCGGCGACTTCAGCGGCCAGCTTCGTCAGCAATCTCGACCACACCAGAGCACCGCCGGCAATGACGTCACGACGTCCAGGGTGAATGAGTGGCATCTCGGCCATGACGGATCGTGGCATGTGAACGATGCGATCGCAGGCCTGCTGGGCGGCGTCGAAGCTGACGACAGCACCGTCGACCTTCTCACGCGAATACTCGCGCTCCCCCAACGCCAGGAGACTCATGGTGGTCACGGTTCCCGAGACACCAATCAACGTAGCGGTCCGGTGCAGCGCAACGCTCGACAGGGCTCTGGTGAGATGCTCGTCGATGTCGGCAACCGCGTCTCTAATCTCGACGTTGCTGGGGGGATCGTCGTGCAGATGCCGCTCCGACATGCGCACTGACCCGATGTTGAGCGAGATGCTAGCCGCGACCGAACCCTGCTTCTCCCCCGCACCTCCGAGAACCAGCTCGGTCGAACCGCCACCGAGATCGACGACGAGGTAGGGTGCGCCACCAGGCCGCTGCCATGCGGCGTTCGTCGCACCGAGAAAGCTCAGACGCGCCTCTGTGGTGCCGGGAATGACTTCCGGGCGAACTCCGAGCAGGCGCTCAATCTCGTCCTCGAACTCGTCCTTGTTGGAAGCGTCACGGGTTGCGGAGGTCGCCACGAATCGAACGACATCGGCGTCGTAGCGCTCGATGATGTCCGCGAAACGACGTGCTGCGGCAAAGGTGCGCTCCAGAGCATCAGGAGCAAACCGATGTGTGCGGTCAATATCCTGGCCGAGTCGGACCACCTCCATCGTCTTGGGAACGATGACGGACATCCCCTCAGACGACACATCGGCAATCATGAGACGAATCGAATTCGTTCCGCAGTCGATTCCCGCGACTCGAACCGTCGAAGTCTTCTTCTGAAGCGACATCCTCACTCCTCACCCAGTCGAATCGCGCAGCGGCACACGGACGGATTGAACACGTCGCGCACCTGTTCCAGGGCGGCGTCTCCCACCGGGTTGACGCCGGCTCCCATGACCAGAGACTGCGCACTCAGGGCATGCAGGCACTTCACGCGCACCGGCATGCCCCCAGCGGTTGTACCCGCAATGTGTTCCTCGGAGTCTCCGAGAGTGCGCGCCAGATCGTGCCTCAGCTCCAAGTACATCGCGTGGGCGCGCTGATAGCTCGCCTGCAGCTCTTCGTCTTGAGCGAGTTGTTCGGTGAAATCGTTCATGCGGCCCTCTGCCTCGAGATGGGACATCGCCTTCACGGCTTCGGGACTAGTGAGATAGCAGGTCGTAGGGAAGGGAATCTTACCGTCAACGAGGGGTCGAGTGATGACCGCAAGCGGAGTGCCGCAGACACAGCGGGCACCAACGGCCACCATTCCACGCGGATACCGGCCCAACTGGCGTTCCACCACGGCGATTTCAGCCTCGGAAGCGCGATGTCGCATGGCCGAGTCGACCAGTTCTGCGCATTTGCGGCGATCCGCCTGGGAAATGCTTGCTACTGGCTGAGCTAGGTTCTGTGTCATCAGGAAGATCCGTTCTGGAATTTCTCGTCGCTTATATTCTTCTGTTTGTCCGCCTGCTTAAAGGAGTATTGCAGTTCCTCGTACCACGGCAGGGTCTGGCTCTCACCGCTGGAGGTCGCGGACGAATCCTCGTCCTTCGTCTCGGAATCTCCGTTCGCTGAGCCGCTTGAACCGTTTGCCTTTTCGACGTTGAGGACCATCACCGAGGTTTCCCCGGGGAAGATGAAGCCCAGGCGCTCCCTGGCTTGAGATACCACGTACGCCTTGTCGTTCCACCGCGAAATGTCATTCTCGAGGTCCTCCTTCTTCTGCTGAAGGGAGGATTCCTGCGCGCGAAGCGAATTGAGTTCGCTGACGTTTGTCGCATACGTGTGGACCGTAGCGAGGAGCTGGGTCAGCCCCGCGAGAACGATGAGGAGGGCGATGACGAGGGATAGCACCGGTTTTCTTTTCGGGCGTGATGCCGACGGTGTGGTGCTGGAATTCATAGATACGAAAATACCCGAAGTCCGCGACTCATGGACTTCGGGTACCTTCTTCTTTCGCAAGGATTCACATCACGCGCGGCGTGCCTGTGACGGCACGGACCGCACGTGCGAGAAATTACTTTGCGTACTTCTTAGCCGCCTTGAAGGCGTTGTAGCCAGCGTACTGAGCGGTGGAGCCGAGCTCCTCCTCGATCTCGAGCAGGCGGTTGTACTTGGCAACGCGCTCGCCACGGGCCGGTGCACCGGTCTTGATCTGGCCGGTGTTCTTGGCGACGGCGAGATCGGAGATGGTGGTGTCAGGAGTCTCACCGGAACGGTGCGACACCATGGAGGTGAAGCCGTTCGCCGTAGCGAGCTCGATGGCATCCATGGTCTCGGTGACGGAACCGATCTGGTTGAGCTTGACGAGCAGGGAGTTCGCAGCCTTGAGATCGATGGCCTTCTGCAGGCGCTTGGGGTTGGTCACAAGGAGATCGTCACCGACGAACTGCAGGCGGTCGCCCAGAGCTGCGGTGATCTTCTGCCATGCGGTCCAATCCTCTTCCTGGAAGGGATCCTCAATGGAGACGATCGGGTATTCGTTGACCCACTTCTCGTACACGCCGAGCATGTACTCGTGGTCACGATCCTCACCGTCGAAGTGATAGAGGCCGGAATCCTTCTTGTAGAACTCGGAGGATGCGGCGTCGATGGAGATGCCGATCTGCTCGCCGGGCTTGTAGCCGGCCTTCTCGATGGCTTCGATGATGATCTTCAGAGCATCTTCGTTGGCGGAGAGCTTCGGAGCGAAGCCACCCTCGTCACCGACGGTGGTCGCCAGGCCACGGTCCTTGATGACGCCCTTGAGTGTGTGGTAAACCTCAACGCCTGCGCGGAGAGCTTCCTTGTAGGTGTTGAAGCCGTAAGGAGAAACCATGAACTCCTGAATATCGTAAGCGAAGGCCGCGTGAGCGCCACCGTTCATGATGTTCATGTTCGGGACAGGAAGGATGTGTCCGTTGGTTCCGCCGATGTAACGGTAGAGCGGCAATTCTGCGCTCTCCGCAGCGGCGTAGAGGGCTGCGAGCGAAACGCCGAGGATGGCGTTGGCGCCGAGCTTGCCCTTGTTCGGGGTGCCGTCGAGCTCGATCATCGTCTCGTCAAGAGCGCGCTGATCGGTTGCATCCATGCCGATGACTGCCGGAGCGATGGTCTCGTTGACGGCCTTGACCGCGTCGAGAACACCCTTGCCCTGATAGCGGGACTTGTCGCCGTCGCGACGCTCCCAGGCCTCTGCCTCACCAGTGGAAGCACCGGAAGGAACAAGACCGGTTCCCTGTGCACCGTCTTCGGTCTCGAGGATGACCTCGACCGTCGGATTGCCACGGGAATCAAGAATTTCGCGTGCATACACGCTTTCAATTGCTGCCACAACTGCTCCTTTATGTCGTATGTTGTGATATCAGTCACAAGAATAACGATGAAACTGGACCGTGATTCGATTGATTGCGCTTTGTGCGGACTTCGCTCGTCACACTCCTCATCAAAAGACGACCCCCTGTGTATCATGGCTCGTGCAAGAAGACGCGGGGTGCTCGGGCCAAGCTTCAAAAATGCTGGAACAACAGTGAAAGCGAGCGGCTGAGCTGAGATTACACCCGTCGAACCTGATTTAGTTAGCACTAACGAAGGGACGTCGCTGCATGTTATCAGTCATGCCTCATTCATCACACCCACCACGTCGCATTGTGCGTGGTCTTCTCCCGTGGGCTTCCGTCGCCCTATTGCTCGCCGTGTGGTTCATCGCGACGAATGCGCGCACCACCCCCGGCTTCTTTCCCAGTCCTCAACAGGTGGGCGCCTCTGCACTCGATCTGAATTCTGAAGGCCTCCTGTGGCCTTCTCTCGGCGCCTCGCTGGCGCGGGTGGGTACGGGACTCGCCTTGGGAATAGTGGTAGCGGTGCCCACAGGAATTCTCGCGGGCTCGAGCAGGTTGGGATACATTTTCCTCGACAAGCCCGCGCACATGCTGCGCGCAATACCGTTTAACGCACTGTCTCCCCTGCTCATCATCGCAGTGGGAATCGGCGAGGGCATGAAGATTACCCTCATAGCCGTGGGTGTGTTCGGCCCGCTGTACGTCAATTTGCGCGACGGAGTGCGCAACGTCGATCCCAAGCTGCTGGAGTTTGCGCGGGCGTACCACCTGAACCGTCGCACGATTTTCGCCCAGATTTTGCTGCGCGGCACTCTACCGAGCTTCATGACCGGTTTGCGTTTCGGCCTCACCGTGGCCTGGATCGCGCTGGTGACGTGCGAAACCGTGAATTCACAAAACGGGATCGGCTACATTCTGGCTCGTTCCCAGCAGTTCTCCCGTACCGATCAGATGGTGCTGTGCATCGTCGCGTACGCAGTACTTGGCCTCGCGTCAGAGGGTTTAGTGGGGCTCCTTGAGCGCGCAACGCTGCCGTGGAAGCGCAGTAACTGACAGCCTGGGATACACGGATTTCCCGCATTTATATAACCGTCTATAGATTTTCCTCACTCAATGGAGAAATGAATATGAAAAGCACTACGAAAAAAATATCACCTCTGAAAGCGCTGGCCGCGAGTGCGCTCGCAGTATCTGCCGCGCTGTCTCTGTCCGCCTGCGGCACCGCGAGTACGAGCGGCGGCGACGCAAGTTCTGCCACCGTGCGCGTCGCCTATCTCTCGACCGCAAACTACCTCACCACGCTCAAGAACGACAACTTTGCACAGAAGGAACTCGCACCCGCTCAGGTGAAGTTCACCGGCCCCTACGTTCCCCAAGATTCCTACACCGCCGTCCAATCGGGCAACGCCGACGCCGCCAGCACTGGAACCGGCTACTTCATCGATCTCGTCTCCCAGAAGTCACCGTGGGTCGCCTTCGCTATCGAATACTATTCCGGCAATTCGCAAGGTATCGTCGCTGCGCCCGGAAGTGGCGTCAAAAGTCTCAAGGACCTGTACGGAAAGAAAATCGCCATTGACCGTAAGGGTGCAACCGGCGACTACATCGTCCACCAGGCCTTCGCCCATGCGGGCCTCGATGCCTCCAAGGTAACCGAGGTTGAGATGTCGGCAACAGATTTCTCAGCCGCCTTCTCCTCTGGAAAAGTAGATGCACTGGCGTCATTCGATCAGAATCTCGCAGCGGCCGAGGCGACCACGGGCGCCACGATCCTCACCACCGGCGACAAATACGATTCCAAGAACGTCTCCATTCACATGGTGTCGAAAGCCTTCGCCACCCAGCACCCGGATCTGGTGAAAAAACTCTATAAGGCCCTCGTCGACGAGTCCAATAAGGCCCAGAAGCAGCCCAGCGTCATCACCGACGCCTACAAGGAATTCGGTGCCTCGAATGCCGTCATCGCTCAGGTAAAGCATTTCTCGACACCCAAGATTGTCCCCATCGACGCCAGTGGTCTCAAGATGCTGACAGAGCAGGCCCACCAATACGTGGACTTCGGCTTCATCAAGGCGGTTCCTGATTTGAAATCCGCCACCATGGACTGCACAAAATGAGCGCGACTACGCAGCGTCAGGCACCCGTCGTCCTCAGCGCACGAGGCCTGCGCGTCGACTTTGAGGATTCACCCGTTCTTAGCGACGTGAGTCTCGACATCGCCCCGCACGAATCCGTATGCCTCATCGGTCGCTCGGGCTCAGGAAAATCGACGCTGTTGCGCACTGCTGCGGGTCTGCTGCAACCGCAAGCCGGCACCGTTCACACCGCCGAGCGCACCGTGATGGGATTCCAAGATTCGCGCCTGCTGCCCTGGCTGCGCGTATGGAAAAACGTCACGCTCGGACTCGCCATTCCTCAATCTGAGGCCCGCCAGACCGCGGCCAGCACACTGGAAAACGTGCAGCTAGCAAACAAACTCGACGCATGGCCGAGACAGCTATCTGGCGGTCAGCTTCAACGGGTGGCACTCGCCCGCGCGCTCGTACGCACCCCGCAACTGCTCATGCTCGACGAGCCGTTCGGAGCGTTGGATTCACTGACGCGCATGGACATGCAGGATCTTCTGGATCGTCTCCACGGCGAACAGAAGTGGGCGCTTCTCATGGTGACGCACGACATCGCCGAGGCGGTGCGGCTGGCGGACCGCATTCTGGTGCTCGGCGACGGTGTCATCACCCACGAATTCCGAATTGAGCGCACCAATCTCGACGCACACCACCGTCCCGTCGGTCACGCCCAACTTGAGGATGAAGTGCGCGCAGCGCTGGAATAACAGCCTTTACTGCGCCTTCGGCTCGTGCTTCCACGCCAGGTCATCGAGCACCTGATTCACCCACTCGATCACCTGCTCGGAACTGAGCTCAGGTCCTGTCAGAGAACCTTGGAAGGGTGACGGAATCAGCAGCGTATGTGTCACCGGGCGATACACGGTTCCCCTGTAAATGCGCGACAGGCGCATCTGCAGCGACTCCGGCGGATCCACCTTGGCAAAGCGCACACGCGATCCCTGTGCCATAATTTCGCTGATGCCGAGACCCCTGGCCTTGAGCCGTAGGCGCGCCACGTCAAACAGCGTGGAGAGCTCTTCAGGAAGCGGACCGTAACGATCCACCAACTCTTCCTTGATCTCGGTAAAGTCCTCCTCGCTTCCGGCCGCCGCAATCTTCCTGTACGCCTCGAGACGCAACTTGTCGGAATCGATGTAGTCCACGGGGATGGAGGCCTCCACCGGGATGTCCACGGTCACCGAAATTGGCGCCTTACGCTCCGGCTCCTTGTATTCTTCAACCGCCTGAGCAACCATGCGCACATAGAGGTCAAAGCCGACACCTTCGATGTGTCCCGACTGCTCACCGCCGAGCAGATTGCCCGTCCCTCGCAGCTCGAGATCCTTGAGCGCGACGTCGTAACCGGATCCCAAAGCGGTGTTCTGGGCGATAGTGGCGAGACGATCGTGCGCCGTCTGCGTCATGGAGCGCGTTGGGTCGTAGAGGAAGTAAGCGTAGGCGCGTTCCCTGCCTCGACCCACGCGGCCGCGCAGCTGGTGCAACTGGCTCAGACCGTATTTGTCCGCCCCGTCCACGATGAGCGTGTTCGCATTGGTGATATCCAGGCCGGTTTCGATGATGGTAGTACACACCAAAACGTCGATCTCACGCGCCCAGAAGTCTCGAATGACCCCGTCGAGCTGCTTCTCCCCCATCTTGCCGTGGCCGATTCCGATGCGGGCCTCCGGGACGAGTTCGCGAATCTTCTGTGCGGTCTTTTCGATGTCTTGCACACGGTTGTGAACGTAGAAGACCTGCCCACCGCGCAGGAGCTCGCGACGTATTGCTGCGACAACCTGCGCATCCTCGTAGGCTCCCACATACGTCAGAACAGGCAAACGGTCCTCGGGTGGGGTCGCCAAAGTCGACATCTCGCGAATTCCTGTGATTGCCATCTCCAGCGTTCTGGGAATTGGCGTCGCGGACATGCTCAGCACGTCCACGTTGGTGCGCAGCGCCTTCAGCGTTTCCTTGTGTTCGACGCCGAAGCGCTGCTCCTCGTCGATGATGACGAGGCCGAGGTCCTTGAACTTGATCTTCGGGTTCAAGAGCTTGTGCGTTCCGATGACCACGTCCACCGCGCCGGAGGCGAGACCTTCGATCGCCTCATTGACCTCCTTCGTGGTCTGAAAGCGGCTCAGGGACGCGACAGTGACCGGGAACCCCGAGAATCGTTCGTTGAAAGTCTCCGCGTGCTGCTGCACCAGCAGCGTCGTCGGCACCAGCACCGCCACCTGTTTGCCGTCCTGAACCGCCTTGAAAGCGGCACGCACTGCAATTTCGGTTTTGCCAAAGCCGACGTCTCCGGAAATGAGACGGTCCATGGGGACGGGTTTCTCCATGTCTGCCTTGACCTCGTCGATGGTGGTGAGCTGATCAGGGGTCTCCTGATAGGGGAAGGCATCCTCCAGTTCCTGCTGCCACGGGGTGTCGGGGCTGAAGGCGAATCCCTTGGCCTGCTGACGGGCCGAGTAGAGCTTCACCAGATCCTGTGCGATCTCTTTGACGTGCTTGCGAGCGCGGGACTTGGTGGTGGCCCAGTCGGAGCCGCCCAGTTTGTTGAGTTTGGGGACCTCCGCACCGATGTACTTGCTGATCTGATCAAGCTGATCTGTGGGAATGAACAGCTTGTCCGGCGGAGCGTTGCGCTTGCTCGGAGCATATTCAAGGACGAGGTATTCGCGCTGTGCTTTCAGCGCGCCGGAACCGACCGTGCGCTGCTGGAGCCTGATGAATTTGCCGACGCCGTGCTGCTCGTGAACCACGAAGTCGCCCGGCTTGAGCTCGAGAAGATCGATTGCCTTGCGGCGGCGCTTGGGGGTCTTGACGACGCCTGAAGTGGAGCGCTTGCCCACGATGTCCGACTCGGTGAGGACCGCGACGGAGGCCGCCTCGTCGACGAAACCGTGCACGGCTTGGGACTGCAAGTATTCGACTGCGGTGATGCCCGTCTCGGTGACTGCACGATGCAGGCGAGACAGTGTTCCCTTACCGGCCGCGGTGACGACGACGTGAAGCTTCTGGCCCAAGAGGCCTTCGATGCCTTCGACGGCCTTGGACTCGGATCCACGAAACTCCTGGGGTGCCACAGCGCCAAGTTGAACGTGATTCTGCCTCGAAGGATCCACGCCGAAACTCGTGAGATCCCAGACGCCATGACCCCGCTCACGCAGATCGTCGAGGCAGGTGCCAATATCGAGGAAACTCGCCTTGTCGAAACTGATGGGAGCGCCGATGCCATGCCCCGATGCGGCCACGTGCCAGCTCGCAGCAAGAAACTCGTTTGCCGTTTTGGTGAGGTCCTCGGCGGAACGGCGAAGCCTCTCGGGATCGCTGAGCAACACGAGGGCATCGTGTGGAAACAGACTCGCGACCTCACTCAGGTCGTCGACGAGGACAGGAAGCAGCGATTCCATTCCCTCGACGGGGATGCCGTCGGCGATGGACTGCAACATTTCGTCGGCGTTGGCGATCTGGCCGATGAGACTCTTTGCCCGGCTACGCACGGAATCATCCAGCTGAATTTCGCGGCAGGCCGTGGCCCAAATTTGGCGCAAGCCCTCGCCGTAGGTGCGCTGATCGGAGGCGTGGAACTCCTTGATGGTGTCCACCTCGTCACCGAAGAATTCCACGCGGACAGGGTGCGGCGAGGTCGGAGGAAAGACGTCGAGAATTCCACCGCGCACCGCGAATTGACCGCGATCCATCACCAGCTCGACACGCTCGTAGGCGTTCTGTGTGAGGCGGCGAGCCGCCTCGTCGAGTTCCATGGTCTCACCAGTCTTGAAGATCAAAGGCTCAATGTCACCAAGACCCTTGGCAATGGGCTGAATGAGCGAGCGCACTGGCATGACGAGGACGCGAATATCGCCGAAGACCGGATCGTCGCCCTGTGGATGGGCGAGCCGGCGGAACACGGCCATGCGCGAGGCGACCGTGTCCGCGCGCGGCGACAAGCGCTCGTGCGGCAAGGTCTCCCATGAATCCAGGGAAGCGATCTGAGTGGAAGGACCCGCCCACCACGAACGAATCTCGTTGACGACTTCTTCGCTGTCACGGGCAGAGGCAGTCACGACCACGACGTGACGCCGAGGCCCCAGCGCCGCAGCGAGCGCCGGACGTATCCCCTCAACTGCACCAATTTTCAGATACTGCGGAGCGGTCTTCTGCGATGCCTCCGCCACTACACGATCAAAACCCTTGTCGGCGTCGAGGTGCTCCAGCAGTGGGGTCAGGGATCCTTCCCACATGTTGTTTGTTGCCTTACTTGCCATTGAACTCTTCCTGCGCGGCACCGAGGCCCTTAAAGGCGATCGTCTCCACGGCGTCTGCTCCGCGGCTCAACAAATCGGGCAGCTGCTTCTTCTGAGCCGGCGGAAACCCACCGAGCACCCAGTCAACAGTGTTGTCGTGGGCGTGAGCGCCGCGCGCCGAATGCCCCATGCCGAGGCGAACGCGAGCATACTTGTTGGTTCCCAGCGACCTGTCAATCGAGCGAATCCCGTTATGCCCCCCTGCGGAACCGCCCACCTTTACCTTGATGCGGCCGAATTCGAGATCCATGTCGTCGTGAATGACGATGACATGCTCGGCCGGAATGTCGTAGTAGGAGCAGATGGAAGCCACCGCGTTGCCTGATTCATTCATGAAGGTCAGGGGCTTGGCGAAGAAGGTCTTGATGGTCCGAGAATCCAGGCTCATCATTCCCTTGCCCAGCAGCGCCAGTCCTTTGTGCGAGCTCAGGCTCACGGACCAGCGCTCGGCGAGCTCATCGAGGCACATGAAGCCGAGGTTGTGACGAGTCCCCTCATACTTGGACCCGGGGTTTCCCAGACCTGTCACCAACCAGAAATCAGACGCCATGCTTCCTCCGTACTTCCTCCGTATGCGTTGTGCGCAATGCACAATGACCGCGCATCAAAAGCGTTTTCATCGCGCATTAAAAAGACCCAGCGCCGCAGCGCCGGGTCTAGTTTAGTGCGGTAGGTGGAACTTATTCGGAAGCCTCCACTGCGCGCTTAATTGCATCCTTCAGGCGCGACTGTGCATCGCCGTACTTGCTCCAATCGCCGTCCTTCAAGGCGGACTGGGAATCCTTCTCCGCCTGGCTGGCGTCCGAGAGTGCCTCCTTGAGGTCCTTGGACGTCGCCGCCGAGCCACCGCTCGAATCTGCACCAGAGCTGTCGGCGTCCCCGGAATTACTGGAATCCCCTTTCGTGCCCGACGTGGAGCTGTCCGTGCTCGTGGAGCTGTCCGTCTTGCCGACGTTGCTCGCGTCGCCCGCACTCGCCCCTGAGTCGCCGCCGAAGACCTGATCGAGGGCCTCGTCGAGCGTGTCGGCGAATCCGACCTGTTCACCGAAGGCGACCAGGACCTTCTTGAGCAGCGGGAAGGAGGTCGATCCCGAGGACTGGACGTAGACCGGCTGTACATAGACGAGGCCGTTGCCGATCGGCAACGTCAACAAGTTGCCGCGGGTCACGTTGGTGCTGCCCGTCTCCAGGAGGTTGAGTTCCTTGGACACGTCGGCGTTCGCATTGAAGTTGTTTTGCGCCTGACCCGGACCTGGAACCGTCGAGTTCTTGGGCAACTCCAACAGTCTGAGCGTGCCGTAGTTCTTTCCGACCTTGCCCTTCTGAGTGCCCGCATCTGAATCGACCGAGAGGAATCCGCTGAGAATCTCTCGAGTCACATTGCCTGCCGGTATGTAGGACGAGCTGAGCGAGAAGGTCGGCGTGGCCTGCTTCGGCAACTGCATGGTGAGATAGTACGGAGGCTGCAGGTCGCCCTTCTCCCCCGTCTCACTCGACGTCTGATTCTTCTGTGCAGGGTCCGCCGGGGTTTGCCAGAAGTCCTCGCCCGAGAAGAACTGGCTCGCACTGGTGACGTGATACTGCCCCAACAACTCACGCTGAACCTTGAAGAGACTCTCGGGGTAGCGCATGTGGCTCATAAGGTCGCTGGAGATGGCAGAGATCGGCTTGTACTGTCCGGGGAACACGCCCTCCCACGCCTTGAGAACGGGATCGTCGGGGTTCCACGCATACAGATCGACTGAACCGTCGTAGGCGTCGACCGTCGCCTTCACCGAGTTGCGCATGTAGTTGGCCTGACCCGTCGTGATGGAACGCATCGATTTCGAGGAGGCCGTCAGAGAATCCTTCGTGGCGGAGTCCAGATCCACCTTCTGCGAATAGGGGTACTTGTCAGAAGTGGTGTAGGCGTCCACGATCCACTTGACGCGACCGTCCACGACGGCCGGATAGACGCGCGAGTCAAGCTCCAGGTAAGGGGCGACCTTGCGTACGCGCTCCACCGGCGAGCGATCGTAGAGAATCTGAGACTGTGACGTCACTCGGTCAGAGAAGAAGATTTGGTCGGAGCCGAAGCGGATCGCATAGAGGAGCTTCGAGAACGCATTGCCGACACTCGGTCCCGCATTGCCCGTGAAGGTGTTCGTCGCGCCCTTTGAGCCTGTTGGATAATCAAACTCCCACGAGTTTGTGCCCTTGGGCGAGCCCACGATCGAATATTCGGGGGCGTTGGGCGAGAAGTAAATGCGCGGTTCGTACTTCTCCGTGTCGGTGAGCACGCCCTGGGTGGGTATGTTCTTTTCGAAGAAGAGGGGCTGGCCGTCTTTGCTGACCTTGTTGCCGTAGGCCGCCACCACGCCATAGCCGTGGGTGAACACGGTGTGGTCGTTGATCCAGTTGCGGTTGTCGTTGCCGGCGAGGTTGAGCTC
>JALCOX010000012.1 GCA_022649925.1 Bifidobacteriaceae bacterium
TTCTGGGAATCTTCAGCCACTTGTGTTTCCTTAGTTTCTTGAGTATCGCTCACAGCTGCAGCCCTCCTTCACGAGCGCCGTCCGCAACTGCTGCGACGCGGCCGTGGTACTGATAGCCACCGCGGTCAAACACGACTGCAGTGACGCCGGCCTTCTTGGCGCGGTCTGCAACGAGTTCACCGACCTTCTTGGCGGCTTCGGTCTTTGTGCCCTTGAAGTCTGCAAAATCGGCGGTAATCGTCGAAGCGCTGGCCAGGGTGATGCCCTTCGTATCGTCGATCACCTGAGCGACCATGTGACGATTCGAGCGGCGGACAACCAGGCGGGGACGCTCTTCGGTTCCGACGATCCTCTTGCGAAGACGGACGTGACGACGAACGCGCGCAACAGCTGGACCCTTACCGAAAACTTTGACTGTCATATCACTTACCAGCCTTTCCAGCCTTGCGGCGAATGTGCTCGCCGACGTACTTGATGCCCTTGCCCTTGTAGGGTTCGGGGGCGCGGAGCTTGCGAATGTTCGCAGCGACCTCTCCAACGGCCTGCTTGTCAGTACCGGTGACAGTCAGGTTGTTCGGAGACTCAACGATGAACTTGATGCCTTCCGGCGGGTTCACCGTGATGGTGTGCGAATAGCCGAGGGAGAACTCAAGGCCCTGACCCTTAGCCTGAACGCGATAACCGGTTCCGACGATCTCGAGCTTCTTTTCGAAGCCCTCGTGAACGCCCTTGACGATGGAGTCAATGATGGAACGGCTCAGACCGTGCTTTGCACGAGTCTCGCGCTCTTCGTTCGCGGCCTCAACGAGGACATGTTCGCCCTCGACGCGTGCCGTGATGCCTTCGGGAATCTCATAGGAATCAGTTCCCTTAGCGCCCTTGGCACTGAAGGAATTGCCCTCGATCTTCACGTCAACGCCGGCAGGAATGGTGACAGGAAGCTTACCGATATGTGATGCCATAGTAGTTCAGCTCCTTTCACCAAACGTAGGCGACGATTTCGCCGCCGATGCCCTGCTGGAGGCATTCTTTTTGGGTCATGAGTCCAGCGCTCGTCGAAATGATCGCGATGCCGAGGCCGCCCAAAGGCATGGGCAGGCTGTCGGACTTCGTGTAACGACGAAGGCCAGGCTTCGAAACGCGCTTGATTCCCTCGATGCTTTGTTCACCGTTGGAACCGTACTTGAGCGTGAGCTCAAGTGTCTGGCCGACCTTTGCCTCTTTGGCAGCGTAGTCGGCGATGTAACCCTCGCGCTTGAGGATTTGTGCGATGTTTGCCTTGAACTTCGAGTACGGCATTTCAACCGTCTCGTGCTTGGCCGCACTTGCATTCCGCAGACGTGTCAACATGTCTGCGATTGGATCTGTCATAGTCATGTGGGCTTGTGCCCTTCCTCGCCGTGGTTTCCGCCGCCGCACTCCCCCCTAAGGGAATAACGGCCGCGGACCTTCAGCGTCGATTTTTCACCAGCTGGACTTCGTGATGCCTGGCAGTTCGCCTGCATGGGCCATGTTGCGGAAGCAGACACGGCACAGACCGAACTTGCGGTAAACGGAGTGAGGACGTCCGCAGACCTGGCAGCGCGTGTAGCCACGCACCTTGAACTTCGGCTTAGCAGCAGCCTTTTGCTTCAGAGCGGTTTTCGCCATATCAGTTCTCCTTGAACGGGAAGCCCAGGTGCTTGAGCAGCGCACGAGCCTCGTTGTCGTCCTTGGTCGACGTCACGACAGTGATATCCATACCGCGGCGATGATCGATGTTATCCGGATCAATCTCGTGGAACATCGACTGCTCAGTCAGACCGAAGTTATAGTTTCCGTTTCCGTCGAACTGCTTTCCGCTGATACCGCGGAAATCGCGAATTCGAGGAAGCGCGAGAGTCAGGAGGCGATCCAGGAACTCCCACATGCGGTCGCCACGAAGGGTGACGTACGCGCCGATGGCCTGTCCCTCACGGAGGTGGAACTGCGCTACGGACTTGCGGGCCTTGGTGACCTTGGGCTTCTGACCAGTGATTGCGGTCAGATCCGTGATCGCACCCTCAATGAGCTTGGAGTCGCGAGCTGCTGCACCAACACCCATGGAGACGATGACCTTCTCAAGCTTCGCCACGTGGTTGGGGTTCGTGTAGTTGAACTCCTTCTCCATTGCGGGGAGGATTTCGTCCCTGTACTGCTTCTTAAGGCGTGGCACTGCCGGTGCTTCGATTACTGCATCGCTCATGCTTCCAGCTCCTTGCCTGACTTCTTCGCCACGCGAACGCGAACGTTCTTGGGCTTGCCGTCGCGTGCCTCCTGCTTGACGACGATGCCAACGCGAGTCGGCTTCTTCGTCTCAGGATCAACCAGCATGACGTTGGAACGGTGAATCGGGGCCTCCACGGACACGATTCCTGATTCCTGACCCTGCTGGGTTGCACGGATGTGCTTCTTGACGATCTGAATGCCTTCGACAATGAGCTTGTCGTCGGTCAGAACCTGCTTTACCTTGCCCTGGTTGCCGCGGTCTTTGCCACGGATGACCTGAACCAGGTCACCAGTCTTGATCTTCGCTGCCACTCAGATCACCTCCGGTGCGAGAGAAACGATCTTCATGAAACGGTGATCGCGGAGTTCGCGTCCAACGGGTCCGAAAATACGAGTTCCCTTAGGTTCGTTGCCAGTGCCGAGAATGACAGCGGCGTTTTCATCGAACTTGATGTAGGAGCCATCGGTACGACGGCTCTCCTTGACGGTGCGGACGACGACAGCCTTGACGACCTCACCCTTCTTGACCGACCCGCCAGGAATTGCATCCTTGACGGTGGCGACAATGACGTCGCCGATGCCGGCATAGCGGCGCTTCGAGCCACCGAGCACGCGGATAGCCAAGATCTCCTTGGCACCCGTGTTGTCGGCGACATGAAGTCGCGATTCTTGCTGAATCATTGATTCTCCTTAGCCGAGCTGGTTCTCTCTGCACACCACCGCAAAGGGCGGTGTGCTGCGAGCCTTGCCGAACTTTTACTTACTTTGCACGCTCGACGATGTCCAGCAAACGCCAGCGCTTCGTCTTGCTAAGCGGCCGAGTCTCCATAATACTCACGAGGTCGCCAACATGAGCGTCATTCTGCTCATCATGTGCCTTGACAGTACGAGTGGAGCGAACGACCTTGCCATAGAGCGGGTGGGTGGAGCGCTGCTCGATCTCAACCGTGATGGTCTTGTCCATCGCCTCAGAGACGACGTAGCCACGGCGGACCTTGCGCGCGTTCCTCTCAGTTTCCTGAGCCTGTGCTTCAGCCATTTTTACTCCTCAGACTTCTTCGAAGACTTCTTGGAAGTCTTCTTCTCGGACGGTGCCGATTCTGCCGGCTCGGTGGTGATGCCGAGCTCACGCTCGCGCAACACTGTGTACATCCTGGCGATGTCGTGCTTCACAGCCTTGAGACGAGAGCTGTTGGACAGCTGACCCGTTGCGGACTGGAAACGTAGATTGAAAAGCTCTTCTTTGGACTTCTTGAGGAACTCCTGAATCTCGACATTGGTCTTTCCGTTGAGCTCCTTGATGGAGTATTCAGTTGTGCCGACTGCCATTTCAGTTCTCACCACCTTCACGTGCAATGATCCTGCACTTCATCGGGAGCTTGTCGATTGCGCGACGCAGAGCCTCGCGAGCGACGTCTTCCGTCACACCGCCGAGCTCGAACATCACACGACCTGGCTTGATGTTGGCAACCCAGAACTCCGGAGCGCCCTTACCGGAACCCATTCGAGCTTCGGCGGGGTGCTTGGTCAGCGGGCGGTCAGGGAAGACCGTGATCCACACGCGACCACCACGCTTGATGAAACGGGTCATTGCAATACGAGCGGCCTCGATCTGACGGTTGGTCAGATACGCGGGAGCAAGTGCCTGGATACCGTAATCACCGAAAGCGATCTGGTTTCCACCCTTGGACATGCCCTTACGACCCGGGCGATGCTGCTTGCGATATTTTGTCCTCTTTGGGATAAGCATCTGCTCACTCCTTCGTTTCTTCAGCCGGCTTTGCCTCGGCTGCAGCGGCAGCCTGAGGTGCGGCGTTGCTCTGTGCGGCCTGAGCACGAGGTGCGCGGCGCGGACGACGGGAATCGCCACGGCGTCCACCGCGGTTACCCTGTGCCGCCTGCTGCTCGTCGAATTCCTTAGCAGTCATGTCGCCCTTGTAAATCCACACCTTGACGCCAATGCGACCGTAAGTTGTACGAGCTTCGAAGAAGCCGTAATCAATGAGTGCACGAAGCGTCTGAAGCGGAACGCGGCCTTCGCGGTAGAACTCGGAGCGGCTCATCTCGGCGCCTCCAAGGCGACCGGAGAGCTTGATACGAATTCCCTTTGCGCCTGCACGCATTGCGTCCTGCTGTGCCTTACGCATAGCGCGACGGAACGTGACGCGATTGGTGAGCTGCTCAGCGATTCCCTGTGCGACCAACTGTGCGTCGATCGCGGGGTTCTTCACCTCGAAGATGTTGAGCTGAACTTGCTTGCCGGTGAGCTGCTCGAGCTTTGCACGAACGCGGTCAGCCTCTGCGCCACGACGTCCGATGACAATGCCGGGACGTGCGGTGTAGATGTCGACGCGAACGCGATCACGTGTGCGCTCGATGGTGATCTTGGAAACGCCTGCGCGCTCCAGATCAGCATTCATGGCCTTGCGAATCTTATCGTCTTCGCCCACGAAGTCGCGGTAACGCTCTCCCGGCTTCGTCGAATCTGAGAACCACTTGGAGCGGTGAGATTCGGTGATGCCAAGGCGGTAGCCGAACGGGTTAATCTTCTGTCCCATTATCGGGCTCCTTCCTTGTCGAGCGTAGCAACGACAACGGTGATGTGGCTGGTGCGCTTGAGGATTCGAGCGGCACGTCCCTGAGCACGTGCGCGGAACCTCTTCAAGGTCGCGCCCTCGTCCACAAAGGCCTTGGTGATGACGAGGTCGTTCTCGCGGAACGGCTCGCTCGCCTTGTCGGCCTTCACTCGCGCGTTTGCAATGGCAGACTCAAGAGTCTTGCGAACCGGCACTGCTGCCGACTGCGGAGCAAACTTGAGGATGGTGATGGCTTCCGTCGCATTCTTGCCTCGGATGAGGTCGACGACGCGGCGAGCCTTGCGCGGCGTCACGCGGACGTGACGGGCAATTGCTTTAGCTTCCATGTGTCTATACTCTCCCTCGCCTTTAGCGGCGTGCCTTCTTGTCGTCCTTCACATGGCCACGGAAAGTGCGCGTAGGTGCGAACTCTCCGAGCTTGTGACCAACCATCGCTTCCGTGACGAACACCGGCACATGCTTGCGGCCGTCGTGGACGGCGAAGGTGTGACCAATGAAGTCAGGAGTGATCATCGAACGGCGCGACCACGTCTTGATGACGTTCTTCGTGCCCTTTTCATTCTGCTCGTCGACTTTCTTCTGCAAGTGGGCGTCAACGAATGGGCCCTTCTTGATGCTTCTAGTCATCTGGTGACGCTCCCTTACTTGCGATTCTTACCGGACGGACGGCGGCGAACAATCATCTTGTTCGAAGCCTTCTTCGGGTGACGGGTACGAACCTCGCCCTTGCCCCAAGGAGACTGTGGCGGCTTACCACCGCGAGTACGTCCACCATGCGGGTGGTCGACGGGGTTCATGGACTCACCACGAGTGATGGGACGATGACCCTTCCACCGTGCACGACCGGCCTTACCGAGCTCGAGGTTGGAGTGATCGGAGTTGCCGACCTCTCCCACCGTTGCGCGGCAAGCAGCCTCGACGTTGCGAATTTCGCCGGACGGCATGCGCAGCTGCGCGTAGGCGCCATCCTTAGCAACGAGCTGGACGCCAGCACCTGCCGAGCGCGCGATCTTGGCGCCGCCGAGGGGGCGAAGCTCAATCGCGTGGACGATGGTACCTGTGGGGATATTAGCGAGCGGCAAGTTGTTGCCGGGCTTGATATCCGCCTGTGCGCCAGTCTCAATGGTGTCGCCCTGCTTGACGCCCTCAGGAGCCAAGATGTAGCGCTTCTCACCATCAGCGAAGTGCAGGAGTGCGATGCGAGCGGTGCGGTTCGGGTCATACTCGATGTGAGCGACCTTTGCCGGAACACCGTCCTTGTCCCAACGCCTGAAGTCGATGAGACGATACTGACGCTTGTGACCGCCACCGCGATGGCGGGACGTGATGCGTCCGTAGGAGTTACGACCGCCAGTCTTGCTCAACGGACGGAGCAAGGACTTCTCGCCGTTGGAACGAGTCAGGTCGGAGAAATCCGACACTGAGGCGTTGCGACGGCCTGCAGTCATGGGCTTGTATGTGCGGATAGCCATAATTTAGTACCTAACTTTCTCGGCTAGCCTTCAGTTACCGAAGATGTCGATCTGCTGACCAGCTGCAACCGTAACGATTGCACGCTTCTGCGAAACGCGCTGGCCAAATCCCGTACGCGTGCGCTGGCGCTTGCCGGCACGGTTGAGGGTGTTAACAGAAACGACCTTCACTTTGAAGATCTGCTCAATCGCCTGCTTGATCTGAACCTTGTTCGCATCGGGAGCCACCACGAAGGTGTACTGGCCACGATCCGAATTTGCATAGCTCTTCTCAGAGACGACGGGCTTGAGGATGATGTCCTGCGCTGGCTTGTGAATTGCGTCTGCCATCTAGCTCAGGCCTCCTTCTCTTCTGGAACGGTCTTCTCGACACGTGTGTTGAGGAACTCCTCGAAGCCGTCCTTGGTGAAGACGACATCCTCGGCGGTCACAACGTCATAGGTGTTGAGCTGGTCTGCGAAGAGGACGTGCACGTTCGTAAGGTTGCGGACGGACATCCACTCGTTGAGATTCTCACGGCTCACGACGACCGTAGCGAAGCGGTTGTCGATCAGCGGTGTGAGAGCTGCAAGTGCTGCCTTGGTCGACGGGGTGTCGTTCTTCAAATCGAAGGACTTCACGACGTGGACGCGACCCGCGTTGGCACGATCCGAGAGGACGAAACGCAGAGCTGCTGCCTTCATCTTCTTGGGAGTGCGCTGCGAGTAATCGCGCGGAACTGGTCCGTGGGCGATTGCGCCGCCTGCGAATTGAGGAGAACGAATCGAACCCTGACGAGCGCGACCGGTTCCCTTCTGCTTCCAAGGCTTCTTGCCGCCGCCGGAGATGAGCGCACGGTTCTTCACCTGATGCGTTCCCTGGCGAGCAGCCGCGAGCTGTGCGATGACAACCTGATGAACGAGCGGAACGTGTGAGTACACGTCTTCGCTGGAAATTCCGAAGACCTCTGCGGGTGCGTCTACCTTACCGGCGGACTTTCCCTTGGCATCGGTGACTTTCAGAGAAACATTTGCCATTGGTCTCAAGCTCCCTTCACTGCCGAGCGAACGAGAACGATGGAGCCCCTAGGACCAGGAACTGCGCCCTTGATGGCGATGATTCCTGCTTCGGTGTCAATGGAGACAACCTGAAGGTTCTGCACCGTGCGCTTGACGTTGCCCATACGGCCAGCCATGCGCTTTCCCTTAAGGATTCGGCTTGGCGTTGCGCACGCACCGACCGAACCGGGACGACGCTCGTTTTTGTGCGAGCCGTGCGTACGACGGTAGGAGGTGAATCCCCAACGCTTGATGGTTCCGGCGAAGCCCTTGCCCTTGGAAGTACCCGTCACGTCGACGTCAGTTCCGTCGGCGAAGGTATCCACGGCGAGCTCCTGGCCCGGCTTGTAATCGGTCACGTCCTCGGTGCGGATCTCAACGAGATGGCGACGAGGGGTAACACCGGCCTTGGCGAAGTGTCCCGCCAGCGGCTTGGTGACCTTAGTAGGATCGATGGCGCCATAGCCGAACTGCACCGCTTCGTAACCGTCAGATTCAACGGTCTTGACTGCGGTGACAACGTTGGTGGAGACGTCGACGAGGGTGACAGGAATGAAGAAGCCGTTCTCGTCCCAAATCTGGGACATTCCGAGCTTCGTGCCGAGCAGCGCCTTGCGCTCAGTGTTTTCTGAGATTTCCATTTATTCTCCCCCTCCCCTACAGCTTGATCTCAATGTTGACGTCTGCAGGCAGATCGATGCGCATCAATGAATCAACAGCCTTAGGCGTTGGATCCACGATGTCAATGAGACGCTTATGAGTGCGCATTTCGAAGTGCTCGCGAGAGTCCTTGTACTTATGAGGAGAACGGATGACAACGTACACGTTCTTCTCGGTTGGCAGAGGAACCGGGCCGACCACCGTCGCACCCGCGTTCGTGACCGTCTCGACGATCTTCTTCGCCGACTGGTCAATGACCTCATGGTCATAGGACTTAAGCCTGATGCGGATTTTCTGTCCCGCCATTGCCGTACGCCCTTTCCTTTTCGTATCGATAATTCAACCTATTTCGGCACTTCAGGGCGCAGCGGGCGGAATACTCCGACCGGAGACACATCAGTGCGCACCGCCCTTCTGCAATCCATGCAGAAACGGCACGCTCGCTATTAAATATACAAATCTGCGAGCCCTAAACAGGCAACTTGTCAATCAAACCACAACAACATCCCCTGGCGCAACCCGGGTGTGTCGCATTTCGCATGCTGCATAAAGCAATATTTTGCAGCACTTTCCTCCTATCGGAGAGAATCGGTCGATGAGAGGCCACCGGGGCGCTCTCAGCGACCGAATTCCTCCGAAATACCGCGCATCACCTGCGCGGAACTCCGAACTCAGTCAACAACTTTTTGAAGTATGCAGGGTTCATGAGCTCGGCATAGCCAAACCGCAACAGTCGAACATCATAAATGGAGAGTCGCGATTCGCGCGCCTTCTCCTTCTCTAATACCTGCTCAACCGTGAGACCATTCCTCATTCCCTCATCCACATACTTCTGCCGACCATCAAACTCTCCCACGATCTGAATGCCGTTGGGAAGGGTCCACATAAAATCGGCCCTGTAGCGCCGATGTGTCACGGGGTCATTGAAGGCAACTTGCAGCTGAGGGAGCGCAAACCCCAGTTCGTACATCAGTGCTCGTGCCTTGGACTCGCCGCCGTTTTCTGAAAGTGGATCGATCAATGAAAATGCAAGCCTCGCACTCTCCACTCCCCGAAAGCCTCGGTGTTCATCGAGGAAATCCGCGAGTCGAGGAGAAGATACCCACCTCTTGCGCACGGCTTGGTCGCAGATGCCCAGACTCTCTTCGAGCGGAAGTGTCCGCGCGCAGTCGAAAAGCGTTCGCTCAATGCTGCAGACTCTCACGCCCCGCAGCCTGAGATCGCTTTTTTCAGAATCATCGAGGTACGACTGAACGATTCCCGCTGGAGTATAAGAATGGGAGCGAGGTGGCACAGCTACCATCACCTGCGATAACAAGCGGAAGGTCCGAGTCACTCCATATAACCACGCCGCGCACGACCCACTGAGGATCCACTGCGGATGCAGTTTCGCCAGCGTCTTGATGACGCAATCACCCTTCTGCTCGTACGTCAATGAGGACCACTGCACCGTTCGCACATACACGCCTCGAGCCGGAGACATCACCTCGCCACATCTTAGCCGCCGCTGAATTGCTCTGCGTTGGGGCTCGGTAAAACAGCACAGGCCAAACCCGCTGGACTCGGCCTGCTCAAATGCGCGCCAAAGGTCTGCGTGAATCTTCATGATTCCACGATGGCAGAATCACAGAGTTCAGCACTCAATATTCGACCACTGTGGTCGAATGTGCCGACCCACCTTCCTGCATCTATCGGAGAAAATCAGCCGCTGGGAAGCCGTTTAGCAGCTCTCACCGGCCGTTTTTCTCCGACAGGTGCGGGATGAAGCGCAAAAAGAAGGCCCGCACCTTTCAGTGCGGGCCTTCGTACGCAATCATTGGATGCGTTCAGATGCCTCGAGCAACGAGTCGGCACCTTCGCGATCTGCACGGCGCTGATGAGCCTCGGCGCGCGAGATACCGTAATATGCGGCAATCGCGATGTCCTTCATGTCCTGAATGTTGGGGACGCGAGGATTGGCGGGCGTGCACTGATCCTCGTAGGCACGCATGCCAATCTGGTCGAGCACCGACCAGAAGTATTCCTCATCAACGCCTGCGGCCTGGAAGGTTGCATCCATGCCGAGCTTGTTATCGCGGTAATCCTCCAACGCCTTCGCGTAGCTCTCCACACCCTCTTCAGGGGTGGCGGCAGGAAGTCCGAGGGACTTAGCGATGTCCTGATAACGTTCGGCCGCAACGTACTTGGAGTACTTTGGCCAGCTCGTCGCCTCATCGGGAACTTCGCCGTTGTAACGGACGACATAGGGCAGCAGGATCGAGTTGGTGCGACCGTGTGCGATGTGGCACAGTGCGCCAATCGTGTGCGCCATACCGTGGCACATGCCCAGCATCGCCGAACCGAAGGCCATACCGGCGATGGTCGCAGCGTTGTGCATCTTCTCCTGAGCCTTCGGATTAGCCGAACCCTCGGAGACCGACGGCGCAAGGTTTTGCCAGATGAGCTTAACGGCGTGCAGCGCCAGCCCATCGGTGTAGTCGTTTGCGTAGACGGAGACGTAAGCCTCAGTGGCGTGCGTCAGGGCGTCGAAACCGGAGTCGGACGCCAGCCTGCGAGGCTGGGTGCGTGCGAGAACCGGATCCACAATGGCGACAGAGGGCGTCAGGGCGTAATCGGCGATCGGGTACTTGTAACCGGTCTTGTGATCCGTGATGACAGCGAAAGGCGTGACCTCTGAGCCCGTACCCGACGACGTCGGCACAGCGACGAGCTTTGCCTTGCTCCCCAATGCGGGAAGCTTGAAGGCGCGCTTGCGAATGTCGAAGTACTTCTCACGAATATCGGAGAACTCAATTTCGGGGTGTTCGTACAGCAGCCACATGATCTTCGCGGCATCCATGGGCGAACCGCCGCCGATGGCGATGATGGTGTCGGGTTGGAACTCGTCGCGCATCATGGCCGCACCGCGCTGAACCGTTTCCACAGAGGGCTCTGGCTCAACGTAGTCGATAATGCGATAGGTCACCTTGTTTGGACGTTGACGCAGCATCGAAATGGCCTTCTCGATGATGCCCAGGTCCTCCATGACCTTGTCGCAGACGAACACGACACGGTTGACTCCCTCCATGTCGCGCAAGTACTGGATTGCATTCGGCTCGAAGTACGTCTTCGCCGGAATCTTGAACCACTGCATATTGTTGTTCCTCCGCCCAATGCGCTTGACGTTGATGAGGTTGACTGCCTGCACGTTGCCCGCGACGGAGTTGCCGCCGTAGGAACCGCAGCCCAGCGTGAGCGAGGGAGCAATGGCGTTGTAGATGTCGCCGATACCACCCAGCGAGCTCGGGGAGTTCCACACGATGCGGCAGGCGTGCATGCGCAGACCGTACTCGCGGACGAGCTCCTCGTTGTCAGTGTGGATGGTGGCGGTGTGGCCGGCACCATGCACAAGCATCTGCTCGCACTGCGTGAAGGCGTCTTCCTTGTCCTTCGCCTTCATCACAGCCAGGACCGGGGAGAGCTTCTCGAAGGTGAGGGGCTCGTTCTCGCTGATCTCGGAGCACTCTGCCGCCAGCACGGTGACGTCGTCGGGAATCGAGAAACCCGCCGCCGTGGCGATGTACTGAGGAGACTTTCCAGGAACCACGCTGTTGAGAACGTGCTGAGGAGCGTCGGCACCCGCGAAGGCGGTCTTGCCGAACATGTACTTCTCGAGCTTTGCCTTCTCGTCACCCTTGACGAAGTAGACGTGGCGACGCTTCATCTCGGCAATCACGGCGTCATAGACGTCTTGGTCGACGATGGCACCCTGCTCGGTCGCGCAAATCATGCCGTAGTCGAAGTGCTTGGAGAGAACGATATCGTTGACGGCGCGCACCACGTCGACATCGCTGTCGATATAAGCGGGCGCGTTGCCGGCACCGACGCCAAGGGCGGGCTTACCAGACGTGTAAGCGGCCTTGACCATGCCCGGACCACCGGTCGCCAGGATGGTGGCGACGCCAGGGGCGTGCATGAGGAAGTTCGTCGCCTCGATGGACGGATGATCAATCCACTGAATGCAGTCCTCGGGCGCACCCGCCTCGATGGCAGCGTCGCGAACGATGCGTGCAGCCTCCGAGGAGCACTTCTGCGCGAAGGGGTGGAAGCCGAAGACGATGGGGCAACGAGTCTTCAGGGCGATGAGCGACTTGAAGATCGTCGTCGAGGTGGGGTTCGTCACCGGGGTGACGCCCGCAACGACTCCGACGGGCTCGGCGATCTCGACGATGCCGGAGATGGAGTCTTCACTGATGATGCCGACGGTCCGCTGCTTGGCCAGATAGTTCGTCACGTGCTCGCAGGCGAAGATATTCTTGACGGCCTTGTCTTCGACACGGCCTCGGCCGGTCTCGTCCACCGCCAACTGCGCAAGCACGAGATGCTTGTTGAGGGCTGCGATGGAAGCCTTGGCCACGATGTGGTCCACCTGCTCCTGATCGAGTTCCTCGAACTTCTTGAGTGCAACGAGCGCCTTGTCGACCTTCTCGTTCACTTCTTTTTCGGCTGCAGCGGTCGCGTCCTGCTTTGCTTTCTGGGCGTCGTCCGCTGAAATGGTCCCGGACGCACTCTTCTTTGAAACGGCCACGGGGTCCTCCTCTCATGGAAGAAAGACATGAAGCCAGCCACCAAGGGAAACCCCTTCGTAACCGCACTTCTTGGTTGGTTGGAAGTCTAGCGAAAATCGCTAGTAAGCTGTGAGCTTTCTCACACAATTCCTCAGTTACGCTAGCATCTTTGAAGATCGATGTGAAATCCCTCACAGTTCGTGTCGCACACATAATGCGGCTTTGTTCGGTACTGCTCCCCCACGCAGATTCCAGAATGCGAGAATGAAAGCATGAAGAGACCCCCACTCCACCGATACGCGACTCGCCCCGGATTCTTCCCCACCCCCGACGGAGGTGCCGATGCTGTCATCTGGTCAGAGAATGCCGAGCGCGTATGGTTCTGCGTCGTCGAAGATGCCTCTGGACCAAGTGCACTGCAGGCCGACGCTGTGACGGCCGACGACGCAACCCCACTCTTCGAGTTTGCAGCGCGGCACCGCGTCACCACCCGCGTCGTCACCCACGACAGTGGAGCCTACCGAGAGACTCTGTTCGCCATGAATGGACCAAATTATGGACGATGGTTTGTCCACCTGCCCCACGCCTGGAGCGGCATGCGATACGGCTATCGCACGGACGGCCCGTGGGATCCCAAGAACGGCCTGCGCTTCAACCCCTACAAATTCCTCATCGACCCCTGCTCGAAGGGCTTGGAAGGCCACGTTGAATACTCGGAGGCCCTTTTCGCTTATGACTGCGAACTCGACGAACGGCGAGGCACGGTATACGGCAACGCCTTCGGACAGATGAGCACGCGGGACTCGCTGGGCTCGGTCCCCTTCTCGGTCGTCATCGACGACTCGGATACCGCAAAGCACGCGGCAGACCCGGAGCATCCGCACATCCCGTGGTCGAGCACCGTCCTCTACGAACTCCACGTCAAGGGCTTCACTCAACAGGCACCCTGGTTACCCGCGGAGCTGCGGGGAACCTACGCCGGGCTCGCCGACCCCCACACCATCAGCTATCTCAAGGGACTGGGTATCACCTCTGTAGAGTTGCTGCCCATCTTCGCAAAGCAGACGGAACCCTCCGTCCAAGCGAGAGGCAAGACCAATTACTGGGGCTACTCCACGCTGAACTACTTCACGGCAGAACCCAGCTATGCAACCTCAGCGGCCCAGGAAGCCGGACCCGTGGCCGTGCGCCAGGAAGTCATCGAGATGGTACGCGGCCTGCACGAGGCCGGTATCGAGGTCATCCTCGACGTCGTCTACAACCACAGCTGCGAAGGTGGCGTTGACGGATACAGCCTCTGCTGGCGTGGCATTGACGCTCACAGTTACTATCGGCGCGAGCCCGACAATCCCGGTCGGCTCATCGATACCACCGGCACCGGCAACACCTTCGACTTCATGAACACCCACGTCATCACCGGGGCGGTGGATTCACTCCGCTACTGGGCCAAGCGCATCGGCGTTGACGGCTTCCGTTTCGACCTCGCCGCCAGCTTGGGCCGCCTCGAATACGACTTCACCCCTCACCACCCCTTCTTCTACGCGATTCGCGCCGATCAACTTCTCGGCAACCTCAAACTCATCATGGAACCGTGGGACTTGGGCGGCGGCGGGTGGAGAACCGGTCAGTTCGGACTGCCCTTCTCCGAGTGGAACGACCACTTCAGAGACTCGTCCCGCAAGTTTTGGCTCACCGACGCCGCCAAGCTGAGGGCCTCTCGCCCGGCCGAGGTTGGGATGCAGGAGATGGCGACGCGCCTGTGCGGATCCTCCGACCTCTTCGCCACCCAACCGGGGAGGGGAGCCGTGGCCTCCATCAACTACATCTGCTCCCACGACGGATTCACCGCGGCGGACCTCACCCGCTACAACGCGAAACACAACGATGCCAACGGTGAAGACAACGAGGATGGAACGAGCCTCAACAACTCGTACAACTGTGGAATTGAAGGGCCAACGGACGACCCTGGCGTCATTCTCAAACGTCAGCGCGCCGTACTCAACTTCATGGGAACGCTACTTCTCTCGATGGGCACGCCGATGATCTGCGCCGGCGACGAATTCGGGCGCACACAGCGCGGCAACAACAACGCCTACTGCCAAGATAACGACATCAGCTGGATCGACTGGTCGTGGATGGAGTCGGAAGAGCTGGGTTGGCAGAGGCAGCGATATGAGTCAGTCAAGGACCTCATCGCGGTGCGCAACCGCCTCGAGCAGTTCCATCACGACGCCTTTTTCACCGTCACCTCGAGACTGGGGCTGCTCAAGCAGTCAAACAGAATTCAGTGGTATCTCGCAGACGGCACCACGCCCTCCGAATCCGACTGGTTCGATCGGGGGCAACGCAGCTTCATGATGCGGTTGCGCTCGCACGACCAAGACGCCCTTGTCTCCATCAATGGGCTCACCTCAGAAATACCGTTTTCGCTGCCCAGTGACGCTCGCTGGAATCTGCTGTGGAGTTCGCAGCCCGTGGATCTCAGCGCTCAAGAACACCGGGAGGCGGCACAGCCGCAGCCTGTTGCGATTCCGCAGCTGACCATCAGCCTCTGGGAACAGAAAGAATAGCCACACAAATACAAGAATCCCCGACCACCGTAAGTGATCAGGGATTGTCGTAAACGTTCGCCGGTGGGGCCCAGGAGCCCTCCAGCGAATTGTTTAGCGCTTCGAGAACTGAGGAGCGCGGCGGGCCTTGTGCAGACCGGCCTTCTTGCGCTCGACGACGCGCGCGTCACGAGTCAGGAAGCCCTGCTTCTTGAGCGCGGCACGGTTTGCGTCACGGTCGATTGCGTTCAGTGCACGTGCAACACCCAGGCGGATCGCTCCAGCCTGACCGGTGATGCCACCGCCGTCAACGAGGACGACAATGTCGAACTTGTTCTCGAGCTTGAGCAGCACGATCGGCGAGTTGACCTCGCGCTGGTGCAGGCGGCTCGGGAAGTACTTCTCCAAAGTGCGGCCGTTGATGGTCCACTTGCCAGATCCGGGAATCAGGCGAACGCGGGCAACAGCTTCCTTACGACGGCCAGTGCCGTAGCCGGGAGCAATGAGAGAGGTTCCGGTGCCAGCGCCGGAGTTGGTCTCAGAAGTGAACGAGGTGAGTTCCTCAGCGGATTCCTGGACCTCGGGAGCTTCAGTCTTTTCTGCCATTTCTTTACTCTTTCCTAGTCCTTGACTCACTTGGCCTGCTGTGAGACCTGCTTGATCTCATAAGCGGTGGGCTTCTGAGCAGCATACGGATATTCGGAACCGGTGAAGACGCGCAGGCGAGAAAGCTGAACCTTCGCGAGCTTGTTCTTCGGGAGCATGCCCCTGACTGCAGTCTTGATCATGCGTGCAGGGTCATCGTTGATGAGATCTCCATACGAATACGCACGCAGGCCACCGGGATACCCGGAATGCGTGTAGATATTCTTCTCGGCCTTGTTGCCGGTAATGGCGATCTTCTCGGCGTTGATGATGACGACGAAGTCGCCCGCATCAGCGTGAGGTGCGAAAGTGGGCTTCTGCTTACCGCGCAGGAGCTGTGCAACCTGAGTTGCGAGACGTCCAAGAACGACGTCCGTAGCGTCGACGATATACCAATCATGGGTCAGATCGTTCGGCTTCGGTGTGAAAGTTTTCACAGTTCAACCTTTTCTATATTGTGTTTCAAGCGTTTGTAGCGAGCTACGCACGCCAATTTATCCGTGGGCTCCCTGGAAAGTCCCGGCCGGCGAGTGGGAACGCGCTTTCGACTAGACCCGAGGGAAACACAACAATCCTCAAGTGTATCGCGTTTACCGACGAAGTCAAAGCGTGCGTCTTCTGCCACGCGCCTCGCCCATCGGAACGGATCACTGATCCATCAGTCTACCCAAAGAACGCACTCTCGGCAGGTCGAAGAGCTCCTCCGCGTAAACGGGCTCACGAGCTGCGTTCGCCAAGGGGATTCTCCAATTGGGATATTCGTTATTCGTGCCGGGCTGGTTCTGCGAGCGCCGCTCACCCACCCCATCCACGACGGCCGCACACAACAATTTCGACGGCGAGGCCTTGAGCACCTTGTGCATCGCCTCGATGATGTGTTGCTCCCCCGCTGCCTCGTCGTCGAGCACGCGAGCGTCCAGCCATCCACCCCGGACGAGGAAGTCCAAGAGATTCGCGTGCTCGACGCGGGCCGTCTCCACGAAGTCTTCAGCCTCGGCCTTCCCGCCGAACAGCCCGAGTGCCGTGCGAAGCTGAACGTGCTCATAGTTGAGGTATCCGGCCGTCGGCGGCAGATCGTGCGTCGTCACGCTGGCGATGGCGTATTCACGGTAGGTCGAGGGGTCCTTGAATTCACCGTGATCGTCCTTTTCGAACCACTCGATGACAGAGCCCAGAAGCCCGTGGCTGCTGAGGGCCGAGGCGACATAGGGAGGGACCACTCCCAGGTCCTCTCCGATGACGACGCCCCCTGCGCGCGTGGCCTCAATGGCTAGGATTCCAAGCATGACGTCGGAGTTGTAGCCGACGTAGGTCCCCTGCCCCGCGGCATTACCCTCCGGAATCCACCACAGTCGGAACAGACCGAGGATGTGGTCGATGCGGAGGGCCCCTGCGCCTGTGAACATGTGATGGATGAGGTCACGATACGTCTTGTACCCCGTCTTCTCGAGATAGCGCGGGTTGAGTGGGGGTTGGCTCCAATTCTGCCCCTGCTGGTTGTAGAAGTCTGGCGGCGCGCCCACGGTTGCACCCTTGGCAAAGCGCTCGGGGGCCGCCCAGACGTCGGACCCCAGGGGATGGACACCCACCGCCATGTCGAGCATGAGTCCAATGCTCATGCCGGCGGTCTTTGCTGCCTTCTGAGCTTCGACGAGTTGGGAGTCGGCGATCCATTCGAGCCACCGGTAAAACTCGAAGATGTCTCTGTTCTCCGCCACCAGTCGTTGAACTTCCTGAGAACCTAACGAATACCGCTTGATCCACGAGTCGGGACTGGGAGTGGGCGCGCCCCAGAGGTCACAGGCGACGCACCACGTCGCGTAGGCGTCGAGGTCCGGGCCCTGATCGTACTTGTACGCCTCGTATTCGCGCTCACGCTCAACGGAACGAGGAGCAGAGAAGACCTCCCACAGCGCGGGCATTTTCGCGTTCCACATGGCGTCGCGGTCCAGGTGGTCGGCATCGGAGTTCATCACGGCCGCCTTCGCGTGGGCGGTCTCGACCTTGGCACGCGACTGCTGGGTAAGCTTCGCATATTCTTCGATGTCCTCGGGGCGAATATACGTGAAATTGACAAAGCGGCGAGAGTCGGGTAGGTAGGGAGAGGGGGTCAGCGGACTCACCGGTTCCGCCGCGTGAACGGGATTGATCAGCATGTAGTCCGCTTGCGTCTTCGTGCGTGCGTCGACGAGGAGCCGCTTGAGATCCGCGAAGTCACCGATCCCCCACGATTCTCGCGAACGAATTGAATACAACTGCGCCATCCAGCCCCACAGCTGCCCCTCCTTCAGCTCGTCAAGAAGCGGAACGCGGGCGGGCGCCACAATGAGGCTCACGTCGGCACGACGCTCCCCGGCGCTGACTCGCAGAGTATGGTATCCCATCGGAAGCGTGGCGGGCAGAGGCAGACTCGACGTGACGTAGCCGCGTACTGCCTGCGCGTGAGAACGCTCGATGGTGAGATCGTCAGAAAACATCTCACCGGATTCGAGCTCCACCTGGGCGCGAGGTATTTCGTTGTCTCGGTGATGAATCTCGACCGACGAGGAATCACCGAGCGTCACAAAAACCGTTCCGGGTACGAGGGCGGTTGCCCGCTGTGTCTCGATGGCGTCAAGGGAGGTTTGAATCTCGGCGTCATTCGAAGCCGCCACCCCCACGGCGTTGAGCACCTGCACGATGACATCGTCGTCAATCTCGTTGTAATCGCCTGTTTGCCCGATGTAGGACGTCGCTACGTTGCTGAGTTTCGCCAGTCTTATCAACGGCCGGGCAAGCCGCCTTTGGCTTTCCGTCTTTGGTTCCATGCATCCAGTCTATCGCATAAAATGACAACGTTTGCTGAAAGAGAGAGATTACTTTCCTGCTCGAATATTTCACCGACTTTCCCACGATTCCGCTCATACAATCGGCAGGTCACTCCACAAACGAGAGCTGCAAACTCTGTCGACACCACAAACAGGCGGGGCCTTATTCACACGTTTGCAAAAAGGAATTCACCAATTTGATAGGGCCCTCATCGTGACTCGGCCGCGTGCCGCACTTGAATCTCGCTGTCCTGCTTCAACTGATCCACAATTCCCTGTGGCGTATTGGGGTTGAGCGCAACAGCTCGACGCACCATGGACGCCAACACGCTCGGGGCTTTGTCTTCAGCGCCCGTCCCCACCGTTGCCAAGAACTCAAGTGCCTCCGGGGTTGAGCGCGGATCCTGGGCCCCCTCGAGACGCATCTTCCACGACGTTTGTGGGTTGAGCAGAGCCGCCGTGCGCACGCTGGGGTCCTCATCCTTCGTCAGTCGGCCGGCCAACCAATTTTTGGAGTCCACATTCTTTGCCACCTCACGGCGCACCGCAGGCTCCGGATCCTCGGAGAGCTTCACCAGAATGTTGGGGAAGGGCATCGTCGAGGCCAAATAAACGCGATCGTCAACGGAGGTGTTCTGATTCCCGGCCACCGCCTCCAGCAACGAGGTCGCACGCGAGAAGGCGGCAGCGTCGGAGCGTTCAGGCAAGGGGGCACGCGCCATCGCTGAGAGCTCCTCGCTGTCCGTGGAATGGCGCAGCCGCTCATAGGACTCCGTGAGCGTCTCGAAGTGAGTGCCGTCCTCAGTTTGCGCAGTGGAGGCCGCCGCGTCGGTCTGTGCTTCATCTGTCATAGTGTTCGTTCTCCCCCGTGAATCGCCGAAAGTCTCATTCCAATGTACCTGCTGGCGAGACTTCGACGGCAATGTCGATGTCGCCGACGGCCTCGACCGTCACCGAGCCTTGGAATGCCTCACGAACCCGATCGAAGAAACGCTCGAGCTCACTCGTGCGTATCACGACGACGCTGTGCACCACGTCAGAGTAGTCTCGCTGTTCCACCCGACCCGAGAGGGATTCAAGGACGTGATCCAAGGTACCCAACTGGGGATAGGAGACGGTGAGCTCACATCGAGTGTGAGGAATGACCCGCGCCCGCCTTGCCGCTTTCAAGGCACCGCTCGCAGCCGTGGAATAGGCGCGGATAAGGCCTGCGGAACCGAGGAGCACGCCGCCGAAATAACGCGTGACCGTGACCACCACACCGCTCATCCCCGACTTGGTCAGCGCGTCGAGGATTGGTTTGCCAGCCGTGCCAGACGGCTCGCCGTCGTCGCTCATGCGCTCCCCTACTCCGCCGTGGGGGGCCTCGAAGATCGCCGCGAACGCGACGTGGCGCGCCTTGGGATGGTTCTGCCGCACGGACTCCACGAAGACCATCGCCTCGGCCTCGTTGTTGCAATGTGCCGCCTGACCGATGAACTCTGACTTCTTCTCGATCAGTTCGAAGCTCGACGGGGCGTCGGGGGTGTCCACAATCGTCTGCTTCAAGGTCCCAGAATCGAGCGACATCGCTAATTCACCAGGTTGAGATCGTCGCCACGCAAATACGCTCGCACATCCTCAAAGGTGAATTGCGCAATATTTTCGGATGCTGCATCGGAGAACCATGCGGCGTGTGGAGTCAGGACGACGTTGCTCATCGCCCGGAGAGGGGATGCGGCAGGAAGCGGCTCCTGGTCATAGACGTCGATGCCGGCGCGAATGTCGCCGCGCGCCAGGCGGCTTTCCAACGCACCTGGCTCGATGAGTTCCGCTCGCGCAGTGTTGATGAAAAATGAGCCGGGTGAAAGGAGCTGAAGGTGTTGCGAAGTAATCATCGCGGTGGTGGATTCATTGAAACCGACATGGAGACTCACCACGTCCGAACCTGCAAAAATCTCTTCGAGGGTGTCGCAAAATTCATAGCCCTGAGATTCAATCTCATCCTGATGGGCGGGCCTGGCCCACACGCGCACCCGCATTCCGAAGGCCGCAGCCATCGCAGAAACGGCCTTACCAATGCCGCCAAAGCCAACTACGCCGAGCGTCTTGCCGTGGAGATCGATGCACTCAAGCGTGTTCCACTCCCCCGCCTTCATGCTGCGATCCATCGTGCTCACCTGACGCGCGACGTCGAGCATCAACGCGAGTGTGTGTTCTGCCACGGAGGCGTCACCGTAATGAACAATGTTGCGCACCTCGATTCCAAAGTCCCGAGCTCGCGCGAGGTCAACGTAGCTCGCAACCCCCGTGCCTCCGAAGACGAGGCACTTGACGGAACCGCTGATGCGTGAAAGCAGCTCGTCGTCGAAGTGAATTCCCATATTCACGGCGGCCTGCGCACCCTCGAACCTCTGAGCAACCGCATCTCTATCAGTGACGAAATCGTCGTAGATGCGGACGCGCGCGACGTCTTTGAGAAGTGAGCTCGCCTTGACCAAGTCGTCGTACATTGCGTCAAAAACAACCGGAACCACCACGAGTGGCAGGTCCTTCCGCTCGGTCTGAGTCTCAAAATATTTCATGCCTCCAACCTAGCAGCAAAGGCGTGTCCCGCCATTTCTCAAGGATTTTCAGCAAACGACACGCACAGCTTCAAAAATCCAGTTTGCATAGGCCAGAAAATCCTGTACTATTTCATCTCGGCTGCTTTTGCAGTCGTGGCCCCGTAGCTCAGTTGGTTAGAGCGCCGCCCTGTCACGGCGGAGGTCGACGGTTCAAGTCCGTTCGGGGTCGCCAGAGCAGTCGTTCAAGACAGGCTGTTCATTTGGCTCTGTAGCTCAGTTGGTAGAGCGTACGACTGAAAATCGTGAGGTCAGCGGATCGATGCCGCTCGGAGCCACCACTGTTAAGTCCCAAGCATTTGCGCTTGGGACTTTTTTTTATTCTCTCCCCTGCCGCAGCATCCGCGTTGCACGCATAAAAAGGCCGCCCGATCACTTCCATGGTGACGGGCGGCAAAAGAATGAGCGGCTTGGCATACCGGAATCGCCGGTAGCCCAAGCGTTCTTAAACATCTCGAATGGTGCGAAATCGAAATTAAGAAATCTTAACTCGCTCGCTAAATTCCATCAGTAAGCGACCACAAAACGATAGTCCTTGCCAGAAGCGACTGAACGGACGTAGTTTTCGAGATCCTGTCGAGTCATTCGAATTCCTTGGCTCTGGAATGCATACTGCGCACGTTGTGCAAAATCATCGACCGACTGGCCGGAGTATTCGTTCCTCAGCGTCGCGTCACTTTCTGAAACACGCTTCGCCATATCAAAGATGTTGCTCTTATTTGTCATAATCTTCGAAGTATTTGTCATACTTTTCACCTCCTTTTATCTAGTCATCGTTGCTAGATGTCTTCCTCGCATCAAGTCCACCTCACCATACACCCACAAAATGCAGCTGCAAGCGAAATTGAGTTTCGGCGATTCTACCAGGACGCCTCAAATAGCATCTCAGTGACCGGATTTCTCCGCTGCATGGGTCAACAAACACGGCACGGAAATATTCCCTGCACTACCCTCTCAGCTGCTCCCTCACATAATCAACGATGAAGGGGGCAACCTCCTCGATCTGATCAATGGCCACATTGAATTCCTGCGGCCCGCCGTACCAGGGATCCACGAGATCAATCGAATCGTCATAGGGCGAAGACGGCACACGCAGTGCTGGGTCAAAACTGCGGTAGAGGCGGACTGCCGCTGCGTGGGACGGCGGAACGAAGCGCATGAGCGCCCTCTTGTGAGCGGCCGTCATCGGCAGGAGCAAGTCTGTCTGCGCCGCCTCATCCGGGGTGATCTGACGAGCCGAGTGGCGTGGCACAGAATACCCGCGCTCACGCAGAACCTTCTGCGCCCGCGGATCGATGGGATGGCCAAACTCCTCGTCACTGACACCTGTCGAGTCCAGCGAAACAGCACTCGAGAGACCCGCTTCGGCAAACGCGGCCGAGAGGATCACCTCCGCCATCGGAGAACGGCAGATGTTACCGGTGCATACCGTCATCACGGTGTAAGGCTTCGTCATCTATTCAGGTCTCTCTCGCGATGCTCACGGCGTTCAAAATGTTCGGCGACTTCTTTAGCACGCCGGGCCTTCCACGGATCCGCAACGTGGACGTAGCGCACGAAGCGATACCGCGGAATCACCGCAGAATCCTTGACTTTCTGCGGAGTCAGCCACTCACCCACTTCAACTCGTTTCCAGTCGCCCTGTTCCGCGAGCTTGCGGACGTCGGGCGCGTAGACGTCGGCAGACACGACCGTATCCAGCTCCGTCACGTACGCCGCACTCGCCTCGGCTATGCACTCCTTGAACAGGGTTCCACCGCCGATGATCCAGATCTCAGAGCGGTCGATGCCGTCGTCGGGAATCGCCTCTTCCTTGGCAAAGCCGAGTGCCTCGCCCAGCGACTCCACCACCGTGGCGCCGCTCGCCTTGTACTGCGCGTCGTGGCTGATGACAATGTTGTCCCGGTTCGGCAGAGGCCGGTAGTTCTCCCCCAGGGACTCCCAGGTCTTGCGTCCCATGATCACCGGATGCGACACCGTAAGGTCGGCGAAGCGCCTGAGATCCTCCGACAGGTGCCAGGGCATCCCTCCGGCATTGCCGATCGCTCCGACCAAGCCATCAGTACTTCTGGCCTCGGCCCAAATCAGATTAATTGAATAAGAGGGCTCGTTCAGCTCCTGTGCTGGCTCGCCCCACAACTTCCCCTCGTGCCCGTCTTCAACGGGCCCGGGTTCGTGATAACCGCTGCGACTACTGTCATGCTCCATTGTCGTTGAGTCTCCTTCAGACAAAATAACACTGGCAATACTAGCGAAGTACTCTGACGAAATCAGGATTTCAGCTCATCACACGGCCACGGGAGCCTTGATTGCGGGATGGTATCGATAGTTCTCCACGTGGAAGTCTTCGTATTTGTAGTCGAAGAGGGAGTCTGCCTTGTCGAGTCGGAGCGTCGGAGAGGGATAGGGCGTTCGTGAAAGTTGCTCGAGAACCTGGTCAATGTGGTTGTCGTATACGTGGCAGTCTCCGCCGGTCCACACGAACTCTCCTGGCTCGAGACCCGTTTGCTGAGCAATCATGGTGGTCAGCAGGGCGTACGACGCGATGTTGAAGGGGACGCCGAGAAACATGTCGGCCGAACGCTGATAGAGCTGGCAGCTGAGGTGTCCATCCGCCACGTAGAACTGGAAGAGTGCGTGGCAGGGAGGCAGCGCCATCTGATCGAGTTCGGCGGGGTTCCACGCGGAGACGACCATGCGGCGAGAATCGGGGTGGTTCTCGATGAGATCCAGAACGCGGGAGATCTGGTCGACCGTGTGGGTCGGGTCCTGCGGGGTCGGTGCCGGCCAGCTGCGCCACTGCACGCCGTACACAGGGCCGAGATCACCCGTTTCCGGGTCCGCCCACTCATCCCAAATGTGAACGTTGTTCTCCTGGAGCCACCGCACGTTTGAGGAACCCTTGAGGAACCACAGAAGTTCGTAGGCCAACCCCTTGAAGAACACGCGCTTGGTGGTCAGAAGGGGGAAGCCCTGTGCCAGATCGAACCGCATCTGCTGGCCGAACAGGGAAATCGTTCCCGTGCCGGTGCGATCGGACTTCAGAGTCCCCTCCGTGAGAATCTTGCGAACCAAGTCCTCATAAGGTGTCGCCACCTCGGATTGGGGACGGGGAGGAATGTGCTCGCGGATGCGATCGAGATCACTGTGCGTCAAAGCCATACCTTGAGAGTACGGAAAGTGCGCGACGTGAAGCCCAGGTTCTCCGTGGGCTTAGATACATTGGTGAGAGAATAAATACGTTTGAACGAAGGAGCAGCTATGGGAAAAAGATTGTGGGTTGAGCGCAACAAGGACGGCTCTTGGGACGGATTCTCGGAAGACGGCGCCCACCTCAAGTTCGGCAAGGGCGAAGGCCTCTTCTCCCCCGGCGATCTCATGAAGATCGCACTGGCGGCATGCGGAGCACTCTCCTCGAGGTTCGCCATCGAAAACGCTCTCGGCGAGGGCAATGGGGCAAAGATCACCGTCGACGGCAAGTACGACTCGGACGACGATCGGTATCTCTCGTTTGAGGAGCACGTCGCGGTCGACGCCAGTGCCGCCAACCTGAGCGACGAGGACGCTGCAAAATTAGAAGAGCGGATTCGCCGTCACATCGACAAGGCTTGCACCGTGATGCACACGCTGAAGGAAGGCGCCCCCACGCGCTTGGATGTCGACATCCGCAAGTGAGCGCGTGAGCGCGTGAGCGCCATGTGCTCCAGACGCCGAGAAGGCTCCCACCGAGAGATTCGGTGGGAGCCTTCTCTTTGTGCAAAGACGGATCAGATCACTTCTCCGACTTCTCTGATTTCTCCGACTCAGCAGTTTCGTCAGAATGGTCGCTGTGGCTGTCGTCGTGATTCGGCCTGAGCGGATCGATTGCGGTATCGATTTCCTCTGCCTGCTGATGGGATCCCGTCGGCACTTCGATCCTCTGAACACCGGTGATCTCTTCCAGAGCCTTGCTCGGGACGTCTGCGGGAGAGTGCGGAACCGTATCCATCTCACGCTCTGCGGCTTCAACGTACTTGCGTGGAACCACGTACACCGGCGAGGTGGCGTGCTGGATCAGTCCCTGACTGGTGGACCCGAGAATCAACCCGGTGAATCCTCCACGGCCGCGGGAGCCGACGACGACGACATCGTTCGAGGCACTCGCCTGCGTCAAAGTGTCGACAGCCGATCCCGGAACGACCTCCGTACGAATGACCAGGTCGGGGTATTGCTTCTGAATGGGCTCGACGCGAACCTTGAGATCGTCGAGATACGAATCGATGATCCTGTCCGTGTCCTCCTTCGAGGGCGCCATCGAGAAAACCCCGCCGGACGCACCGTACACCGGAACTGCCGAGAGCACGGTGAGATCGGCATCCCAGCTGTTCGCAAAGTCGGCCGCAATCTCGAGCGCCTTGAGGCCCCACTTGGACTCGTCAGACCCGACGACCACGCGCGTGATCACGTTGTTGAGATGGAGAAGCTTGTCCTCATCATCAGTGAACGGAACCACCACGATCGGGCAGTAAGCATAGGCGGGAAGGCTCGACGAGGTCGTGCCCAGGAGGCGCTCCGCCAAACCGCCCTTGCCACGGTTGCCGATGACGATGAGGTTGTAATTACGCGACAACTCGACGAAGACCGATGAAGGGTCCCCCGTCACAATGAGGGTGGAGGCATCCACTCCCTGCTCGTCCGCAATCGCCTTTGCTCGCGACAAAATTTCCTGAGCGTCCGTATGCGCCACTGCATCGTCGCCCAAAGCTGTGTAGGTGGCATCAAAGGACACCGCCGCATAGCTGGGCAATGAATACGCGCAAACAATCTGAAGCGTCAATCCCGCGTGCTTTGCGTAGTTCGCGGCCCACCACACTGCCTTATAGCTGGCGTCTGTGCCATCGACTCCCACGAGGACGGCCTTGTTGTCCATGTTCATGTCGAACCTCTCTTTCGGTTGGTATCGGCATTACGGCTCACGCCGTACGTTGCTTGCCACCTCAAGATTAACGCGAAATCGGCGTTGACCCTGAGAATGAACTGAAAAATAAACTGAAAAAGGCGCGGCTATAATGCCACGCCTTTCTCTAAATGAAAAATGCCGAAGGATCAGGGCAGAACGCGACGAATCGAGTAGCTACCTGAGAAGGCCCAGCTGATGGGTGTGTTTGTCGTTCCCTTGCTGGGGTTCAACGCATTCACCACCATCCCGTTGCCGATGTAGATACCCGTGTGCTGACTGTTCGCGATGAGGTCACCCGGCTTCGCCTGTGCCAGGGAGGCAACCGCGCGTCCGGCCGATGCCTGTGCGCCCGAGTAATGGGGCAGGGAGACACCGAACTTGGCGTAGACGTAGGCGGTGAAACCTGAGCAGTCCCAGCCGCTGGTGGTTGAGCCACCGTAGACGTAGGGAACCTTGCCGACGAACTGCTCCGCGAAGGAGACCGCCGCCGAGCCGCTCTTGCTTGTCGGAAGAGTCACGTTGCTGACGCTGGAGCTCGATGACGACGAGGATGATGAACCCCTCGACGTGATTGCGGTGCGCGAGGCCGAACGGCTCGCTGCCTGCTGGCGCTGCTCGGACGCCCTCTGCGCTGCCGCTGCCTTCTTGGCCGCGACCTGAGCAGGAGAATCCGTCTTGGAGATCTTGAGGGATTCCAAACCGCCCCAGTTGCTCTTCTTTGAGACATCAACTGAAGTGGATTCCGTCATGATGCTCTGTGCGCTGACGCGCTTCTGCGCGGGAAAAGAACGTGTTGAAGCGACAGAAGTGGTATCGGTTGCAAAGGCTACCGGAGTCGCGACAACAGACGCGGTCACAGCTGCCAGAGCGAGAATTGCACTTGTGAGAACTCGTTTTTTCTTAGTCATCGCCAGCAATTTTACCAAGATCGCACACACATGCCAACTCTATGTGCGCATGTGTGCCGGTATTCGCCCTGTTTGTCACACATTTCGAACTCTGTGTATTCCCACCATGACGGGAATGCTGGGGGCTTTTCTCCGTCGTGAGAAAATTCCAAAATATTTTTCCGCCATGCCCTCGTATCACCCGGAATTCACTCGAGAGCCGAGCGCGCAGCGATCAGTAGTGAATGTATTCGAAGTCGTGAACGTTGCTGAACGTTCGAGAGATCGTCTTTCCGTTGAGCGCGGCACCGGACTCCGAGGTGACGACCTTGCCGTCCTTGATCTTCTCGACGATGGCGACGTGGCCATAGGTGCCACTCGCACCCTCTTGCCCACGCTGGAAGACCATCACGTCTCCGACCTGGGGGTCGGTATCGACCCAATAACCGAGCTTCTTGGCGGAATTGGCCCAGTCCGCACCGTTGCCGAAGTACGAGCCTGCGGGCAGTCCCAGCTGGTGGCGGCGCGTGTACGCCCACCATGTGCACTGGGAGAAGGCGTAGGCATCCCCCGAGTCACCGGTCGCATGCTTCGGGTTGAAACCTGCCGGGGGCTGCTTGGCCCCAGATTCCAACTTCTTCTGGACGGCCGCGTTGGACGACGTCGCGACAGAGACCTTCTTGGCGTCGATCGAGTCAACCGCAGAGCTGTCGAGATCCCAGTCTCCGTTTGTCTTTGTTGCCGCGGCTACCGAGGCCGCAGAATCGAGATCCACACGCTGAGTCGACCGCGATACCGCGGATCCGGAATTAGCCGCAGTGGGGCTGAAGGAAATCGCAGAAACACTCGGCTCGGCGCTGCTGGCCGACGTCAGAGAAAAATGACTTGCATTCGCCGTGGTGACCACGGCACCTGTTCCGATCATCGCAGTCAAGCCGAGGACGGCGACGAGTTTGACGGGAGACAGCCTGCTCAGTGCAAGAGTTGACATTCCATGCTGACCTGCACCCGAACGTCGATAGGCGCGACGCGGCTGTGCACGGTGCTTCGTTGCAGCGTGACGAACCATGACGCTCGTAGCCACCGATGAGGATGTCGCAGTCGAGCGGGAAAGAAGACCCGTCCGGGGTGCACGATGCGAAGTTGTCGCATGCGCACGCTGAGGGGAAGCAGTCAGAGAAAAGGCTGTTTTTCCTTTGGCGGCATGATCGGCACGATGAGCCGAATGCTTCATAGGGATGACCTCCATAGCAGGGAACCAAAAAGAATCATACATGACCTTCACGAATTGTCATAAGAGACGTGAGAGGGTGTGGAAAAGGCACGAAAGTTTTCCACCGTGCCGTCAACCTCCCCAAACACTATGTGAAAGCAACCTTCCTGTCACGCTGACTTCATGCGCCCTGAGTAAAGTGTGAGCCATGACACGCCACATCAGCCTTCCCGCGGACATCCTTCCTCACGACGGACGCTTTGGGTCCGGCCCCAGCAAGATCAGGCTGGAACAAATCGACGCCCTCGTGCAGTCGAACCCGACAGTGCTGGGAACCTCCCATCGTCAGGCTCCCGTTCGCGATGTCGTCGCCTCCATCAAGGACGGCCTCGCAGACTTCTTCTCCCTGCCCGACGGCTACGAGATCGTCTTTGGCAATGGCGGTGCCAGCGCCTTCTGGGAGATCGCCTGCGCCTGTTTCATCGAGAAGACCGCCGCCTTCGGTGTCTTCGGAGAATTCGGCGGAAAATTTGCCGCGAGTGCGAAGGCCGCTCCCTTCCTCTCCGATCCCGTGATTTTCGACAGTGCCTACGGAACCACCCGTCTCCCCGAACTCACCCAGGACGCAGACGTCTACGCCTGGCCTCACAACGAGACGTCAACCGGCGCCGCCACTCATATCGCGCGCGTTCCCGGAAGCGCCGAGGCCGGAGCGCTCACCATCGTCGACGGCACGAGTGCCGCCGGCGGACTCCCCGTCGACATCTCCGAGACGGACGTCTATTAC
Organism: Bifidobacteriaceae bacterium; assembly: GCA_022649925.1. Taxonomy (GTDB): domain Bacteria; phylum Actinomycetota; class Actinomycetes; order Actinomycetales; family Bifidobacteriaceae; genus JALCQC01. The sequence continues at coordinate 28,991 of JALCOX010000012.1, forward strand.
TTCTCCCCCCAGAAGGCCTTCGGCTCGGACGGCGGCCTGTGGGTCGCCATCGTCTCCCCCGCCGCCATTGAGCGTGCAGCGAAGATCGAGGCGGACGCCGCGGCGAGTGGCCGCTGGATACCCACTTTCCTCTCCTTTGGAACGGCGCTGCGCAACTCGCGCAAAAACCAGACCTACAACACCCCCGCCATCGCCACACTTGTTCTCATGAATGAGCAAATTGACTGGCTCAACCGCAACGGCGGTCTCGAGTGGTCCACCATGCGCTGCGCGAAGTCCGCCGCCACGCTCTACAGCTGGGCCGAGGAATCGGATTTCGCGACGCCCTTCGTCACGGATCCGAAAGACCGCTCCAGCGTGGTGGTGAGTATCGATATCGATGAGTCGCTCGCCGCCGCCGACATCGTGGCAGGGTTGCGCGAAAACGGAATCGTCGACACCTTTGCGTATCGCAAGCTCAACCGCAACCAGCTGCGCGTCGGCGTGTTCCCCTCCGTGGAGCCCGAGGACGTGCGCGCACTCACCGTGTGCATCGACGAGACGGTATCGCAGCTGCAGGGAGAATAGAGGATGATGTTCGGCGGTCGGAGAGCGGAGATAGACTGAACCTCATGAATCTCGCACCGATCTTTGACCCCGAAGTTCGCAAGCCCGGCCCCAAGCCCGCCGCCGTTGACCTGCAAAAAGTCTTCATCGTCGGAACAATCATCTGGATCGTTGCACTGGCGGTTGTCGCCGTCCTCCTTTTCGTCTTCCAGATGCACGTGGCAACACTGCCGTTCCTCACCTGCATCTTGGGAATCGTCATCGGCATTCTCTTGCTGATATGGGAAAAGTGGTATCGTCCCGAGTACACCAAGCTCGCGGAGGACTGAGCGGGGTTCACGGGCCAGATAAGGCCCGATGAAACTCTGCCGGATCAGCCGAAGCGGCCGGTGATGTAGCTCTCTGTCTCCTGCTCAGCGGGATTCGAGAAGATCTTCGTCGTCTCATCCATCTCGACCAGGTGCCCGGGCTTGCCGACGCCCTGAATGTTGAAGAAGGCCGTGGTGTCGGAGACGCGCGCCGCCTGCTGCATGTTGTGCGTCACGATCACGATGGTGTATTGCTCCTTGAGCTCGGTAATGAGATCCTCCACCGCCAGCGTGGAAATCGGGTCGAGTGCCGAGCACGGCTCGTCCATGAGGAGCACCTGGGGATGCACGGCGACAGCGCGAGCGATGCACAGGCGCTGCTGCTGACCGCCCGAGAGACCGGCTCCGGGGGCGTCCAGGCGATTGGATACTTCCTTCCACAGATTCGCACCCTTGAGGGCCCACTCCACGATGTCGTCCGCCTCGGAGGCGCTCACGCGCTGATTGTTGAGGCGCACCCCCGCAAGCACGTTGTCCCGGATGCTCATGGTGGGGAACGGATTGGGGCGCTGGAACACCATGCCAATGTCGCGGCGCACGCTCACCGGGTCCACGCCCTTGCCGTAGAGGTCCTGACCCTCCAGCAGGATCTTGCCCTCAACATGGGCTCCCGGAGTCACCTCGTGCATTCGGTTGATGGAGCGCAGGAAGGTCGATTTTCCACACCCAGAGGGGCCGATAAAGGCCGTGACTGAGTTCGCCGCGATCTTCATGCTCACCCCTTCCACTGCCTTGAAAGACCCGTAGAACACGTTGACGTGCTCAACATCGATTCGCTGACCCATGGTGTATTACCTTTCTTACTAACCGCTAACCGCTCACTTACCCAAACGTTTTGAAGAGATTCTCGTGATGAGACGCCCGATGACCGTCAGAATCAGCACGAGAATGATGAGGACGAGGGCGGCACTCCAGGCGCGCTCCATCCTGATTTGAGGCACGCAGGGCGGACTCAGCGCCAGACCTTGCGATGAACATTGCGCCAGACCCTGCGAGTATTCGTCGTAGACATAGACCGGAAGCGTCATCATGCGCCCTGAAAAGAGATTCGCATTTGTTCCCGTGATCACGCCGGCGGCGATCAACAGCGGCGCCGTCTCACCGATGACGCGAGCGATTGCCAGGATGACGCCAGAGACGATGCCCGGCAGCGCCGTAGGCAGCACAATGCGCCAGATGGTGCGCGCTTTGGTGACCCCCAGACCGTACGACGCCTCGCGCAGATCATTCGGAACGATGAGCAACATCTCTTCACACGTCCGGATGACGGTCGGCAGCATCAAGATGGACAGGGCAACCGATCCGACAAAACCGTTGACAGTCCCCGGGCCAAAGATGATGGAGAAGACCGAGTAGGCGAAGAGGCCAGCGACGATAGAGGGAATGCCGCTCATCACGTCGACGAGGAAACTCACGACGGTGTGCGGCTTGGTGCCCTGTGCATATTCGACGAGCCACACCGACGTCATGATGCCCACCGGTATAGAGATGAGCATTGCGCCACCGGTGATTTCGAGAGTGCCAATCATCGCGTGGAGAATGCCACCGTAGGGGTACAGACCCCCGATGACGCCCTTCATGTTGTGGGTGAGGAAGTACCAATTGAACTGCGCGAGGCCGCCGGCAACGACCGTCCACAGGACGGAGATCAAGGGAATGACGGCAACGACGAGGCTCAGGTATATCAAGACACGCATCGCGACGTCGAGGCGGTGACGGGAGCGCGCGGAGGAACGGGTGATGGTCGTCACCGATTCGAGCGAGGGATGCTCTCCTGCGGCTTCCTCGGTCTGAGGCACGGTGACATTCTCAGCCTGTCCGGCACCGCGAGAGCGTCGAGACGAGGCCTTCGCCCGCAGTGTCGTGAAGAAGCCCTTTTGTCCGGGTTTGTGGGTGGAAATCCTGCGGGCAGCGAAGTTCACCAGGAAGGTGATGACGAAGAGCACGAGACCTGTAGCGATCAGGACGGAGACACCCATGTCATCTGCCTCGGGGAACTGCGCCGCGATGTTCGCTGCGATCGTCTGGTTCTGTGACGCCTTGAAGAGGTTGAAGGAGAAACTGCGCCCAGGAGACAGGATCATGAGGACGGCCATCGTCTCGCCGAGGGCACGCCCTAGTCCGAGCATGGCGGCCGACACAACTCCCGACTTGGCAAAGGGAAGGACCGCTAGCCGAATCATTTCCCAGCGCGTGGCACCCAGCCCCAGCGCCGCCTCCTGCAAGAGAACCGGCGTCTGCTTGAACAGGTCACGCGAGACCGACGTGATGATCGGGACCACCATGACCGCCAGCACGATCGACACCGTTCCCACGGTGCGAGGGGGATTCGCGGCAGGACCAGAGAAGAGCGGAATCCAGCCGAAAACCTTAGAGACCGCATCAGCCGCCCCAAAAACGCTGGGGACGAGGACGAGGCCACCCCACAGGCCGTAGATCACCGAGGGAATTGCAGCGAGCAGGTCGACGATCGAACTCACGAAGCCCGAGAAGCGCTGCGGGCAATAGAACGTGATGAAAAGCGCGATGCCGATGGAGATCGGAACGGCCAGCAGCAATGCGAGGAACGCGGTGAGCGCCGTGCCGAAGATCAGCGGTGACACGAAGCCCCAGAAGTTGTCGACCTCGCCTCCGGTAAAGGCCGCGATGGTCGACTTCACCGAAGCCGAGTCCCCGAAGAAGGCGGGCAGGCCGCGCAGCAGCAGGAAGATGGCCACCGCCGCGAGAAGTGCGAGGATGAAGAATCCGCAGAACTTCGCCACGGCCCCAAAGACAATGTTCGCCCGACGAGCGCGACGGTGTTCCGAGAGCATGCTGGTGGAGACGGCGGAAGACGACTCCCCCGCTGGTATTTTCGTCATCTGTGTCATCGTATCTCCATGAGGTGGCGAGCAACTGCCGTGATGCGGCTTCTCAACTCATCCGGCAGAGGCGCGGAACCCGAATTTGAGGCGGCGAGCTTCTGGCCCTGTTCGCTGGCCTGGAACTCGATCCACGACCCGACAAAATGCGCGGAAGTTGCATCGGAATACGTCGGGCAGACAATCGAATAACTCACCTGAGTAATGGGATACACAGAGTCTGAATCCTTTGCATGGTTGAGGTGAAGACTGATGTCACCACCCTCACGTGAAGAAGATTTCAGGTTCTTGAGGGCGTCGTCGACGAGATTTGCCGCCTTCTGTGCATCGGGAGCGACACCGACGCGCGTGCCCGTTGCCGACTTCATGCTGACGGCCACCGTTCCAAGGTCGCCACTCTGGGCGGCGTCCGCGTATCCGATGGTTCCTTCCGCCTGGCTCAGCGCGCTCACGACTCCCGCCGTGCCCTTCGCTCCCTGACCCGTGGCGTTCGGCCAAGTCTCCTGCGGCTCATATGTCCATTGCTTGCCAGCTGCCTGATGCAGATATTCCTGGAAGGAGTTTGTCGTTCCGGACTTGTCGGAGCGCCACACGGGGGTGATCACCGTGTCGGGTAGCTTCGTGGCCTGCGTGGGATTCAACGCCGCGATGCGCTGATCGTTCCACTGCGTGATCGTCCCGTTAAAGATGTCGGCGATGACATCCGCCGTCATGGTGAGATGCACGTCGTTGAGACCCGGAAGATTGTAGATGACGGCGAGCGGTGAGATATACACCGGCAGGTCGATAGCCCCTTGCCCGGCACAGACGGCCTTGGAAGATTCCCGCTGCTTCTGGGTCAGCGGCTTGTCGGAACCCGCCCACAGTGTGGCGCCCTGCAGAAAACTGTTGACGCCGGCGCCTGACCCTGAGGGGTCGTAGGCGATATCGACAGAGGGCTGATAGACGTTGTAGCCAGCAATCCACGCTTCTACCGCTGCCTTTTGAGCTGAGCTGCCCGCGCCGGCAAACTGGCCGGACAGGTGCAACGCCTTTTGACCGATGTCGTTGGCGACATGGGGGTCCGACGTCATGTTGAGTGGGACGTTGTCGCCGCAGGCGGAGGCCAAAAGCACTAAAAAGGTTGCGCAGAATGCGGAAAGCACACGTCGAGTTCTATGCTCGGGGAACGATCGCATATCTCTGATTGTACGGAATGCACATGCCAATACGGCGAGTTTTCACTGCGACAGCGCAAACACGCAGGTCTTCTCCCCCGAATGTGCGCAAATTATTCGGTCTCTTGGGCCCCCGGGAGCGTCAGACTGAAAGTGCTTCCCTCTCCCGGGGCACTCCAGACACTCACCGACCCGTGATGCGTCAAGGCGACGTGCTTGACAATGGCGAGACCGAGACCCGTTCCGTGCTGCGGACGGGCACCCTGGTGGGAACCTCTCCAGAAGCGTTCAAAGATATGTGGTTGATCGCTCTTGGGGATGCCGATGCCATGATCGACGACCCTCAGCACGACGGTTCCATTTGCCCCTCTGGACGCCGCGATTCCCACGCTGGTGCCGTCGGAAGAATAATTGATGGCGTTGTCGACCAACTTGGAGATTGCGCCCTCGAGCTGATCCACCTGACCGTTGACCATGAGACCCGCCGGGGTTTGGGAATGAAGGACAATGCCTCTGCGGTTCGCCCCGGCGAGATGCTTCGCCACCACCCTGTCGACGACAGGCTTGAGATCGATGAGATTCGCATCGCTGGCCTCGATGGGCTCCTGGGCCTTGAGCAGCAGTAGAAGGTCGGAGACGAGATGATTGAGATCTCCGGAGTAGCTGCGGACCTGCTCGGCATAGCGTGTGAGACTCTCTTGGTCCAACCGTTCGGATTCGAGCGCCGTTCCCAGTTGTTCCAAGGCTTGAGTCGGCTTGAGGAGCTGTTCGGTCACGTTGCTGACGAAGGCGTCTCTGATGCGGGCGAAACGCCGCTGCTCACTGACGTCCTCCATGAGGACCACGGCCTGCCGTGCGCTGAGGCGAGCCACGCTCACCTTCAGCCAATTGCGGCGTGTCACCGTCGCGACAGGAATGTCCGTTCCCCTGGCGGAGGCGGCGTCTGTATCTACGTATTCGACGGGAGTGTGCGTCACGAGGTCGAATTGCTGTTTTCCTTTGCCACCGAATACCTTGTCGAGGGCTGCAACGAGCTTGGGCTCCACAATCGCGTCGTTTGCCACGACACCGAGCCTGTAAGCCTCTGGACTCGAGCGCAGTACCTCACCCTCCACGTCCACAATGACGGAATCCAGAGGGGTGGCCGAGAGGAGGGCCGTCGCCTCGGCTGGCAGCTCGTCATCATCGTCGAAGTCGGGGTCGAGATCCCTTCTCGCCTGACGTGCGCGACTGCGCAGGTGCCTCACGCGCGCAACGGATCTGCTCCACGATCTTTTCCACCGGGAACCGGATGCGGAATCATCGTCAACGTCGCTGTCGCTGGCTTCGCTGTCATCGTCTGTGGAGGTGAGTGCCGAACCGGTGGCGTGGGCACGGGAAGCCGCTGCTGCCCTCTGCCCCAGCTTGACGATCCAGTAAATGCCGGAGGCGAGCACCGCCGCAGCGATGAGGCCGAAGGTCGCGATAACGACAATGGAGATGAGATCCATAGTTTCATTCTCTCATTACGTCCCGCCTCGTCGACACGAATTCCGCTTGCGGAAGTCTCGCGCCCGCCTCCCGTCTCTCTGACACATTTACCAATCGAGGCTCATCGATAGACTAAAGCCATCGAAAACGAATGAAAGGGACAAGCATGCGAGTGCTCTTCAACGAGGAACTTGAACAGGTCGCCGACGACCTCGAGACCATGGTGTCCGACGTTCAAGCTTCCATCACGACCGCAGGCACGGCCCTGTTAAATTCAGACATTGAAGCGGCACAGTCGGTCATTGACGGCGACGCAAAGATCGATGACCTCGAGTCGAGCATCGTTGACCAGTGTGTGCAGCTGCTCGCCAAGCAAAACCCTGTCGCCACCGACTTGCGCGTCATCGTCTCCACGATACGGCTTGCCTCCACCTTCGAACGCATGGGAGACCTGGCGAGACACATCGCCGAATCGGCACGCCGTGCCTACCCGCAGCCTGCAGTTCCGCAACAGGCGCGCGACCTCTTCGTCAAGATGCAAAAGCGCGTCGAGGAGACGGCTGCTCAGGTAGTGGAGATGCTGTCCAACCGCGACACGAAGACCGCCGACGAGATCATCGCTGGAGATGACGTCCTCGACGATCTCCATCACGCGACTTTCTCGGTTGCCACGTCGGACACGTGGGAAGGAACCTCTCAGGACACCATCAATCTCGTGCTCCTGGGACGCTATTACGAGCGCTTCGGCGATCATGCCGTTTCGGCCGCCCGCCGCGTGGTGTACATCGTCTCCGGATTCGATCCGACCAAGGAACCCGAGCACACCGCTCCCGACCCTGACTAGGAATACATACACACGCTTGTTCGTGGAGTTTTGACCGCTGAGAAGCGCGCAGGGCGCACTC